>DASYSW010000322.1:0-8484 GCA_036002905.1 Chitinophagaceae bacterium | reverse complement strand
ACTCTGTTTCCTCCTAAAGGTATGTACAGATAATCCCTGAACCATGAGGACAAAGAAATATGCCATCTTTTCCAAAACTCAGATACAGATTTGGCATAGTATGGCCTTTCGAAATTTGTCATAAGTTTAAAGCCCATAATTTTCGCTGATCCAAGCGCTATATTCGAATATCCTGCAAAGTCACAATAAATTTGAAAGGCAAAAAAGACTGTGGCCAACAGCAATGTGAGTCCTGAATGATTTTCCGGGTTCTTATATACGGCGTTAACATAAGCCGAAAGCCTATCCGCAACTACTAACTTTTGAAAAAAACCCCACAATATCATCTTAAGACCAGAAACCACATTGTCATAGTTCAATTCGTGCTTTTCATAAAATTGATGAAGTAAATTTTGTGGCCGTTCGATTGGTCCGGCAACCAATTGCGGATAGAACATCACATATAACGCATAGATACCAAAATTGCGTTCAGCTTTCTGATTTCCCCGGTAAACTTCAATGGTATAGCTCATTGCCTGAAATGTGTGGAAGGACAGCCCGATTGGAAGAATAATATTTAAAACCGGCGCAGAGTTAGAAATACCAAAACCCTTTAACAATCCAGTAATATTTTCATTGATGAAATTAAAGTATTTAAAAAAAGCCAATACTCCAATATTGGCTACGAGGCTTATTATAAGAAACAGCTTTTTCTTGCTTTTTGCTTTTTCAAGGTAAATGCCGGCAAAGTAATCTATAAAAATTGTGAACCCCAGGATAAGAATATACACGGGGATAAACGCCATATAAAAATAGCAGCTAGCCGCTAATAGAAGAAACCATCTGTACTTATGCGGTAATAGAAAAAATAGCGTAGTTACGGTTAAAAAAAATATTATAAATGCAATGGAATTGAACAGCATTCGTACAAAAATAGCAATAAATGTACCCAAACTGGTTGACTCTCACCGATAGTCTTTCGCCCGGTTTGACTTTAACCTTAAAACCTTCGCCAATTGCAAACGGTGATGCAAATCAACAAAAGATCTACAGAATCGAAAAAATACGGTTTGTTCTCAATCTATTTTCTTCACTCTTCCACTACCAGCGATGCTGCTCGAAACCTGCGCATTTCCTTTATAGTTAACGTCTCCGCTCCCGGCTACATGAACATCTAATTTCCCGTCCACAGACAAATCAGCGTTCCCGCTTCCGTAAATTTTGATTGTGGCATCATTTGACCTGAGGTCGAGAGCTTTTATGTTGCCACTGCCATGGATCTCCCCTTCAAATGATTTTGTCTCTCCCCGTAAAAAAATATCACCGCTGCCATTTGTCTCCGTATTTATTCCGGGTGCGTCAATATCCATCTTAATATTCGCGCTTCCGTTCACTCCCAATTCAAGTTTTGATGAATTTGTAATTTTTGATTCCCCTGTAATATCACCTGAGCCATAGGATCGAATGCTCTCATAATCGGGTGACGAAACAAATATTTTTACTTTATGACTCGGGCTCAGCCAGTAATCATTCTTCGTGTCCACTTGAAGTGTATAGCCGTCCACGTAGGTTTCGATATACGGTAATAAATTCTCTTCTGCTTCAATCTTCACTGATTGTTCGCCGGTTGACACAAATACGTCGAACGAACCATGAGAAGCGACAGATTTGAAATTACCGGGTGACCTGGTTTCGGTTCTTACATTACCGTTTCCCCGTATCCTCTGGCCGGTAATAAACCGACACGAAGAAAAAAATACACCCATGATAAATAAAAGAACAAGTAGCTTTTTCATCCTACAATAGTTTTGAATGTGATAAAATTACTGATTACGGGTTAACACTTACCAAACAAAAATCAGGTGAACAGGCACACTTCTTCCCTGTTAATTTTGACGGTCGTTCTTTTAGTCAGGTTACAGGAAACAACATTTTTCTTCGCTCCTGCATTCTTTGCCTTTTGTATAATTCAATTTTGGCCAAAGGAATTTTTGATTTATTTCGCATTACAAAATCTAAACCTTCATGAGAAAAGAGATTGACTACATTATCACTACACTTCGCTCAGTTTTAGAAGGAGAGCCATGGTATGGACGATCAGTAATGAAACTTTTACAGGAGATCGATCCGGCTATTGTTCACAAAAAACCAAACGAAAACTCCCATTCATTGATCGAGCTACTTTACCATATGAATACCTGGGCAGAATTTACCTTAAAGAGATTGGAAAAGGATGAAGAACGAGACCTTGTAAGTTTTGAAAAACTTGACTGGAGAGAAATTGACCCAAGCGAGCACACATGGGAAAAAGGAATGGCGCAATTCAAAGTAACCCATGACCTCATTATCGACTTACTGGACACAAAGGATGATGAATTTCTTTCGGGTGAGGTTGATTACAGGGAATATAATTTCAGATTCTTACTCTACGGCATTATCCAGCACGATATCTATCACGTCGGTCAAATCGCTTACCTGAAAAAATTGCTCTGCCACAAAAATTGAAATGAAATACCGGAGTCACGGTCAGTCATCATCCTCGTCCTTTTGATCCTCATTTATTTTTACAAAAGCTGCACGCTTGGGAGCAGGTAATGGAACACTCTCACCTTTTATTCCATGCCACAACACGAGATTGAACTCCATGTCGGGAATAGCGTCTTCCTTTGAGAAATCAAATTTCTCGGAACGCCGTTGCCATTCATTAACCGCCATATTTTTTTCAGTGATATCAATTTGCGCAGGAAGGGAAGTAAACGGGGAGGAGTTTGGTGTTGAACTAAAGCAGCGCCACATGGATTCCGCTGCTGCATCATACTGTGTCATAGGCGGCATTCCCAGGATCAATTCCATTGTTCGCAGCATTGATGATGTCGAATACATTGTGTGGTCCACAAATTTCCTCTTCACAAGCCCTCCCGCAACATAAGCCGTCGTACGATGGGCATCCACATGATCGGGTCCGTTCTGTGCATCATCTTCAACAATAAAAACTGCGCTTTCATTCCATATCCTGCTCTTGCTCAAGTGTTCAACAAATAGGCCAACGGCCCAGTCATTATCAGCAGTGTGAGCAAAAGGGGTTGGCCTGCCTAATCCCAACCCTTCCGTATGATCGTTGATAAACCTCAGAGAGTTGAATTGGGGAACTGCATTGGCGGATAATAATGAATCAAATTCCTTTTGCCATTGAAAAAATCTTGTCGTATCTCTCACGGTCTGGTCCCAACTGGTGAAGTAAGGGCAGAAGTGATGTTCCAGGACGGGGATATTGGGTTTGTAGTCATCCGCGAATTCTCCATAAGTTCTGTATGTAACTCCATTTCTTTTGCAATGATCCCAGATGAACCCATTTTTATTGTTTGCGATTGCCCTGGTGCCTTCCCCATTATAGTCACCACCCCGACCACCATAGCCTGTCGGCCAGTTCTTTTCCATGAAATCAGTGGCGTAACCTCCCATGCTCCAGTTGTGACCATCAGCGCTAACTTCTCCATCACAATAAAAATTATCAAGCAAGACAAATTCCCTTGCCAGCTTATGTTGATTGGGTGTGATCTTTTCGCCAAATAAAACCAGTGACGGGTCACCATTACCCTCTTTGATGTCGCCAAGTACCTGGTCATATGTTCTGTTTTCCTTAATAACATAGAACACGTACTTGATCGGCGATTTTTCGCGGACCTTCATGGGAATGGGATTGCCGGGCTCACCTTTACCGGAACTCTCCTTTTCTTTATTGTAAGGTGTATTCTTATAAACGACTTGTGAAAAAATGCTCAATTGTTTTTCAGATGGAGCATCAATAA
Source organism: Chitinophagaceae bacterium (assembly GCA_036002905.1). Lineage (GTDB taxonomy): Bacteria > Bacteroidota > Bacteroidia > Chitinophagales > Chitinophagaceae > VBAU01. The sequence continues at coordinate 4,696 of DASYSW010000322.1, read as the reverse complement.
TACTCATCGTGCCCCTAAAAAGGCCGCCGATATATTGCTCGGCTGAACCCTTCTCGCCTCCGTGCCATATCACTTCACCGTGTCGCCTGCTCGGGTTAGGGCCAAATGGGTTAGCCATTGAAGAAAATCCTTTTCCGTTCGAAACAAATACCTTTTCCCCAATTACTTTCACATTTGTTGGATACCAGCCCGTGGGAATAAATCCCATGCTTTTGCTAAAACCAGGTTTACTTACATCAAATACAGCGAGGCAATTGTTGTCTGCATTTGCGACGTACAAGGTTCTTTCATCTTCACTCAAGGCTACTCCATTTGAGGTGGACCCACTTGGTGCATCGGGATAAAGAGCGCCGTTCAGAACCTCAATGACCATTCTTTGGCTGGTGTTGATCACGGCAACAGAATTATCATTTGCATTGGCTACGTACAGGTACACCCCATTTTTTGACATACAAATTTCATTCGGGTTGTCACCGACTGCTATCTCACCTGAAAATTCTCTTACCTGTGTATTGTAGACATAAATTTTGTCACAGCCCCAGCAACTGATGTACAGTAATTTCTTATCGGGAGATAACAAACATGTATAAGCCTCCCCCTTTAGGCTCTTTTGCTGAAGGATTTTTTTTGTTTTGAGATCGACGACATAAAGCGAGTTATTTTCTTTCGTAACTACATATAGAAGATTCTTTGCATCGTCAATATCAATGCCTGCCGGCGAAATCCGCGTTGGCCATTTGTCACCGAGTTTAATGCTATCTTTTAAAATGAGTTTATTACTTTGAATAGCATACTTTGATATCCAGTTGTCATTGCCGGCGGATGCGTATAAAAATTTCTCATCAGCACTGAATTTTAAACCGTACCATGACATCGGAATGACAACACCACTTACGACCTTTTCCTTTTTTACATCAATTAATTGAATGGATTGAGTGCTTTGACCATTGTTTGTAACCGCCATATATTTTTTTGAGCCAGATACAGCAATATTCAAAGGAAGATCACCGAGAGCAAGACTCCTACCTACCGGGGTAAGATTCCATCCGTTAGGTAGATGGACCCTTTTCGACTCGATCTCCTTAAGAGTTTGAGAATTACAAGGGACAGTGATCCAAAATACGAATGACAATAAAATGGCCTTTCTCATGTAAAAAAATTGGAGGGCTAAAGATACAATCTGGAAGGATTCATTATTCGACCAAAAAAACGTGTTAATGATAAGATAATCACCATAGATCGGCGCCACGGAGTTTATACATTTAAGAATGGCTGTCACCATTCCCATTTGGAAAAAAGCTCCGTTCATTAGATTCCTGGTGCCCCTGATTGCAGGTATTATTCTACAATGGAATTTTCAGTGGCAGTTAAAATTTCTATGGAGTGTATTTACTTTTTCAATAATACTTTTTAGTATTTCATTTGGACTTACAAGTTATCGCCGGTATACACTTGCGATCATAAGTGGCGCAGCGATTTTTATCATTTTTCTTTCACTAGGCAGCCTCCTTGCCTGGTATAAGGATATACGCCATAATTCTGGTTCATATGGCAATCAGTATAAAGATGGCGACGAAGTAGTTGCAATACTCCGGGAACCGATTGTGGAAAAAGCAAATTCATACAAAGCGATTGCGACTATCAAAGCCATTGGAAGAAATAGTCAATTTTTGGTCACAAATGGTGACGCTATTATCCATTTCCAAAAGGACGCCGATGTATCGTCTTTAGATTACGGTTCTGAAATAATCTTTTCAACTCCATTACAGGAAGTAAAGAATGCCGGTAACCCAGGCGGTTTTGACTATAAGCGGTATTGCCTTTTTCAAGGCATCACGCACCAGGCATTTTTAAAAAAAGATGGGTTTATTACCCTTGATAAAAAGAGGCAATCACTTCCTTGTAAAATATTATTTCCAATAAGGGAAAAAGTTTTATCCGTTCTTCGGACAAACATACAGGGTGAGAAAGAACTTGGGCTTGCAGAAGCTTTGTTAATTGGTTATAAGGATGACCTTGATAAAAACCTGGTACAATCATATACCAACACAGGCGTGGTTCATATTATCGCCATTTCCGGGTTGCACCTTGGCTTAATATATTGGTTATTAGTACAACTCTTAAAACCTTTCAGAAGAAAAAAGATTTCGAAATGGCTTAATCCTATAATTATAATTTCGGGTCTTTGGTTGTTTAGTCTATTGGCAGGTGGCCAGCCTTCGGTGTTACGCTCGGCCTTGATGTTCTCCTGCATCGTATTAGCAGAGGGCCTTTCAAGAAAAACTTCGATCTATAACACACTCGCATTTTCTGCCTTTATATTATTATGTATAAATCCTTATTGGCTATGGGATGTCGGCTTTCAACTCTCTTACGTTGCAGTTCTAAGCATTGTGATCTTTATGAAGCCGATTTACAACCTATTCTTTATAAAAAGTAAAATACTCGATTTTATCTGGAAATTAAATGCCGTGAGTCTTGCCGCACAATTGCTGACCACACCATTTAGTATTTATCATTTTCATCAATTCCCCAATTTCTTTTTGCTTACAAATTTTGTAGCAGTTCCCTTATCGAGTGTCATCGTGCTGGGAGAAATTTTTCTTTGTGCCACAATCTTTATCCCTTTCCTTTCCCTGTTTGCGGGTAAGATCATTTCATGGCTTATTTGGGTTATGAATAGTTATATTGAAAAGGTCGAATCGCTTCCGTGGTCGCTGTGGGGTGGCCTGAACATCAATATCGCGCAGGCTGCATTGTTAATTATTATGGTTACGGGATTAGGATATTGGTTACTGGAAAAACAAAAGGCGGGTGCGATCGTGGCAGTAATGGGTGTCTTATTTTTTATTGGTTTAAGATCTTTTTCCTTCTACCAGGCCTATCACCAAAAGAAGCTAATCGTTTATAACACTCCGCGACACCGGGCTATTGATATAATAAATGGAAGAGAGTATTTTTTTGTGGGAGACACCGATATCCTTTCTAATGATTTTGTAACGAATTTTCATTTAAAACCTTCGCGAATCTTCTATCGCATTGAACCTGCCGAGCACCTGGCGAATCTTGTGAGACAGAACCACTTTATGCAATACTACTCAAAGAAAATTTTATTGATCGACAAAAACTATGATTTTGCGAGTTCCGGTTTGAAGGTCTCAATAGATATTCTCGTAGTCTCCAAAAACCCAAGACTTTATTTCTCTTCCCTGGCCAGGACTTTTAACATCCGGCAGGTAGTTTTTGATGGTTCGGTGCCGGCCTGGAGGCTAAAATATTGGACCAAAGATTGCGACTCCCTGTCTATTCCATACTATGATGTAAATGCCAAAGGCGCTTTTGTGATGAATTTGAATTAAAGTAGATTTGCGCCTCTTATTGCTTGCCTGCCTTTTTAATTTAAGATTATGCTCAAAAAAATTCGTACGGCGTTAATTTCTGTTTTTTATAAGGACGGGCTCGAACCCCTTGTTAAATTGTTATCGGACCTCGGGGTTACCATCTACTCAACGGGTGGTACACAAAAGTTTATCGAAGAGCTGGATTTTCCCGTGATTCCGGTGGAAAAGCTTACATCCTATCCGTCCATTTTGGGTGGCAGGGTGAAAACACTCCATCCATCTGTATTTGGGGGAATATTGGGAAGAAGAGATAATGAAATGGATGTAAAAGAAATGCAGCAATATGATATTCCGGAAATTGACCTGGTCATTGTCGACCTTTATCCATTCGAGGAAACCGTCGCCTCTACTAATGAGGAGCAAAAGATCATTGAGAAAATAGATATCGGGGGGCCGTCGATGATTCGAGGCGCGGCAAAGAATTTTAAAGATGTTCTTGTCATTGCTTCGAAAAATAACTACCCGGATCTGAAAAAAATATTGACAGAACAAAAGGCAGAAACGAGCCTCGAGCAAAGAAAAAAATTCGCGGTTATCGCTTTTGAAATTGTTAAGCGATATGATATCGCGATCAGTGATTACTTCAATGACAGTACAGATATCACCAACGAGCTGGTAAAAACATTACGATATGGTGAAAACCCTCACCAGCAGGCATCATTCAGAGGAAACCTGGAAGAGATATTTGTACAATTGCACGGCAAGGAAATTTCATATAACAATTTAGTCGACATCGATGCAGCGATTCAATTGATCCGGGAATTCCCGGTCGATCCCGAGAATCAATCTTTGCGGACCTTCGCCATCATTAAACATACAAATGTTTGCGGCATTGCTTCGAGGGCGACCACTGCTGAAGCATGGAAAGACGCCTTAGCCGGTGATCCAGAGAGCGCTTTTGGAGGTGTTCTCATCACAAATAGTCTTATCGATAAAGAAGCTGCGATGGCTATTAATGAAATATTCTTTGAAGTGCTTATTGCACCTGTATTCGAAAAAGAGGCGCTGGATATTTTACAAACAAAGAAAAACCGGATCCTGCTGCAGGTGAAACCAAAGTCAGAAGACTCCCTCCCCAAAGATGTCATCACAGAAATGCACAGATCGCTTTTGAATGGGGAGTTAATTCAAACACTAGATGAGGGAAATTTTAGTGAATGGAAAGAAGAGGGGGGAAGAGAAACTACGGTGGATGAGAAGGGAGATCTTGTATTTGCCAATCTCGTTTGCAAACATCTAAAGAGTAATGCAATCGCACTGGTAAAAAATAAACAGCTGCTCGGTAAAGGTTGTGG
>DASYSW010000321.1:0-3831 GCA_036002905.1 Chitinophagaceae bacterium | reverse complement strand
AAGATAATTTAGATCTAATGTTAAAGGAAACCCCTGCCCGCCTGCCTGCATCAGGTAACTTTTCGTCAGGTTAGCCTCGTAACCGAGTTTCAGATCAAAGTAAAGATCATCGCTTATGTCACGACGGTAATCGGCGAAATTGCTCCAGGTGTAATCGGTGAGCCTTCTGTAAGAGGCAAAAGCGTCACCTCCATTTGCCTGACCATCACCATAAAAAGGATTGCGATACGCGTCCTCCGATATGTCGATAATCTCTCCTGCAAAGCGCGTGGTGAATTTTAAATTATTTTTCGTGTTATCGAGAATTCTATATTCACCTGTTCCACTTCCGCGCAGCTGATACTGCCGTGCAGTATTCTTATTCCAATCGGCCTGGATCAACGGGTTGAAGATGCCACCATTTACGGAAAATTGGCCTTCAGGGTCATTATATTTATAAGTTCCATCAGCATTGTATGGAGAGTACCATGGCAGTAAAAAATAAGACGCAAGTACGGGGTTTGCGAACGTACCTCCATTCGTCGGCGTTGACTGTTTGGTTGCTGCTCCATTTAGCACAGCATTCAGGGTAAATTTGTTACTGGCTCTGTGTGTGATAGAAATAGAACCGTTGTATCTGTCAAAATCTGTGGCTAATGTAGTTCCGACTTGTCTGAAATAGCCTCCTGATATATAGAATTGTGTCTTATCGTTGCCACCCGTCATGCTAAGATTATATTGTTGTTGCGAACCAGTACGTGTCACGAGGTCATACCAATTTGTGTTGACATCGGGTTTCAGTCCAAAACCATTTACCGGATCGGTAATGATCGCATCAGCTTCCGCGTCTGTTGAAGCGTATCCGGCATTGATCAACGCTACACGCAGCACGGATTGATACTCGCTTGTTGTCATCGCCCTGTTCTTATCGTTTTTATAAGCGATGCTATTTTGTCCGGCTTCTGCAGAAAAATTGAACGTTGTCTTACCATTTCTTCCCTTTTTTGTCGTGACCAATATCACTCCGTTAGCAGCACGTGATCCATAGATCGAAGCGGCAGAAGCATCTTTGAGCACCGATATGCTCTCAATGTCATTCGGGTTTAATGTGCTCAAAACATTTGCGGTAGTCGTATTACTTGTGAAATCACCGGTCGCAGCTGCTACACCATCAATCACCCAGAGAGGCTGATTGCTTGCCGTGATCGACCCCTGGCCGCGTATGCGAATATCAGTAGCAGCACCGGGGGCACCCGATGCGGATGTTGATTGAAGGCCAGGCACAGCACCCTGCAATGCCTTGTCGACGGAAGTAAATGGTTTGTTCTCAACGACGCTTCCCTTCACTGTAGCTACTGACCCTGTAACATTAGTTCGCCTTTGAGCACCGTAACCAACAATCACTACCTCCTCGAGGTTTTTTGCGTTGGCAGACAAAACAACATTGTAGTTGGGAGCACTCGTTAACACAATCTCCGACGGGGCCAATCCAACCGAAGACACAACCAATGTGTTCGCATTCGCTGGCATTGAAATGCTAAAGGTTCCATCGGTAGAAGTTGTGGTACCTGTGTTGGTGCCTTTGATCATCACAGATGCATTGGGAATCGCTTCTCCTTTTTCATCTGTTACTCTTCCTGTAATCGTCCTTTGTGCGTGAAGTTGACCCATGGCCAGAATAAATGCCACGAGCGAAAGCAGAAATTTTCTCATGTGCTCATGTGTTTGGTTAAGAATGATTTTTAATATTTCGTGTTCATAGAGGGATCATCATTTTGTGTTTAAGGTAGAAGGCGTCGTCCTAAGTGGAAGCAGTCGTTAATTTCAAAATTTCATAGGATGGGCGCTAATTTACAAATGCAACAAATAGTAAATAGCATATTTATATGAACGGTCATAAAATTACGTGGCTCTGAATTAAAAACAAAGGCTAGACATCGTTTTTATAAATTATCGTTGCTCCCTGGCCAACACCAACACACATGGTCGCCATTCCATAATTTGATCCCCTTCGCTTCATTTCATGAATAAGAGTAGCGGAAATCCTAACACCACTGCATCCCAATGGATGACCAATCGCAATAGCACCACCATTTACGTTCACTCTGTTCGCATCAAGTCCGAGATCACTTATGCATGCCAACGACTGCGATGCAAACGCTTCGTTTAACTCTATTAAATCGATATCCGGGGATTGAAGGTTCGCTCTTTGCAATGCTTTTTTTGTTGCGGGCACAGGTCCAATACCCATGATAGCCGGATCAACACCAGCTACGGCCATCGAAATGATCTTCGCCAGTGGCTTCAATCCAAATTTTTTCACTGTATCTCCCGTTGCCAGCAACATAGCGGCGGCCCCGTCATTGATTCCTGAAGAATTCCCCGCCGTGACTGTTCCGTCTTTTGAAAATGCCGGTTTTAATGCTCCCAACTTTTCCATTGATGTTTTTCGGGGATGTTCATCTCTGTCAAATAAAACCATTTCTCCTTTGTCGTTTTTTACTTCAATACCAACTATTTCATCTTTCCAATTTCCAGCCTCTAATGCAGCAAAGTATTTTTGTTGTGATGCCAAAGCAAATTCATCCTGCTGTTCCCTGGAAACCTTCCATTGCTTTGCTACGTTCTCCGCGGTTTCGCCCATAGAGAACGGATAATATTTTGCAGCTAATCTTTTATTGATAAAACGCCAGCCTAAAGTTGTATCATGTATTTCGGCATTTCTTTGGAACGATGAACCTGCCTTTGCCATTACAAAGGGTGCCCGCGTCATGCTTTCCACTCCACATGCGATGATCAATTCGGCATCGCCACACATGATTTGTCTGGCCGCATCCATGATGGCTTGCAAGCCAGACGCACACAAGCGATTCACTGTACTTCCTGCTACGGAAACCGGCAAGCCGGCAAGCAAGGAAGCCATTCTCGCAACATTGCGATTATCTTCACCAGCCTGGTTAGCATCGCCGGCAATGACGTCTTCGATCGCATTTACATCAATGCCGGGATTTCTTTCGAGCAATGATCCTATCACATGGGCCAGCAAGTCGTCCGGACGAACAGAGCTAAGGGCCCCCCCATATTTCCCGATCGGTGTTCGGATAGCATCTACTATAAATACATCTTTCATCATGCAACATGTTTAAAAGTTCAAATATCTGTGAAATCAATGAAATCCTTTAATCCATGGTATCTTTGCCGGATGCTTAAAACGGCGCTGAAAAATATCAGGCATTTGACACTGCAAGAACTCGAACAATATTTTGAAACTGCCGGAGAAAAAAAATTTCGGGCCAAACAGGTATACGAATGGACCTGGCAAAAAGGCGCTCTGAGTTTTGCGGACATGACCAACCTGAGTAAGCAACTCCGTCAGCAGTTGGGGGAAAGTTTCACATTACCCGCACTGGCCATCGATACGACACAACACAGTAGCGACGGTACCGTCAAAACGCGTTTCAAAACCTGGGATGGACATTTGGTAGAGGGCGTTTTAATACCTACTGAATCGAGATTTACCGCTTGCGTTTCCTCACAGATCGGGTGCAGCCTGAGTTGTAAATTTTGTGCAACAGGATATATGGACCGCGAGCGTAATCTTGAATTTGATGAGATATACGATGAAGTTGTGATCATTAACCAGCAATGCGAAAAGATCTATGGAAAGAAACTAACCAACATCGTTTTCATGGGTATGGGTGAACCGCTGCTGAATTATAAAAATGTGTTGAAAGCCATTGATCGCATCTCATCGCCGGACGGACTGGGAATGAGCCCGAGAAGAGTAACAGTGTCTACGGCGGGCGTTGCTAAGATGATAAAGCAGTTGGGGGATGATAAAGTAAGATTCAA
>DASYSW010000320.1:0-16821 GCA_036002905.1 Chitinophagaceae bacterium | reverse complement strand
CTCAAAAATTAAAACCAATGACACAAACGAATGTTCTTGAAGGTACTGATACCGGGGCTATGGCCTTACAAGAGACGCTTAGCAATTCACAAATCGTAACCTCAACCGTCGCGATCTTGCCATTTCACGTGAACTTTCCCGATTCGGATCTGGCTGATCTTAAGCGACGCATTCTGGCGACGCGATGGCCCGTTAAAGAGACTGTTACCGATCAATCTCAAGGTGTACGACTTGCCAGTTTACAGGAACTCATGCAATATTGGGCGACAAAGTATGATTGGCGTAAAGCAGAAGCCAGGCTGAATACCTTTCCGCAGTTCATGACGAACATCGACGGCGTAGACATCCATTTCATTCACGTACGTTCGAAACACGCCAGCGCGATGCCATTGATCATCACACATGGTTGGCCTGGTTCAGTTTTCGAACTACTGAAAGTTATTGATCCATTAACTAACCCGACCGCTTATGGCGGAAAAGAGGAAGATGCTTTTGATGTCGTTATACCTTCCATTCCAGGATTTGGTTTTTCCGGGAAGCCCACGGGCACTGGCTGGAATCTCGAGCACATCGCGCGGGCCTGGTCAGAGTTGATGAAGCGTCTTGAGTATAACCGCTACGTGGGTCAGGGTGGCGACTGGGGTGCAGGCATTGTCAACGATATGGCACGCCAGGCACCTGAAGGGTTGCTTGCGATTCATACAAACCTCCCCGCGACCATGCCTCCTGAAATAGGCGCAGCGATTGGCGGTGCTGCGGCATTACCGTCGGGGCTCTCCGAACAGGAACGGGCCGCTTTCGAAAAAATCAAAACCTTTGTCACGAAAGGTTTTGCTTATGCAATGATCATGGGCACACGGCCTCAGACAATCGGTTATGGTTTGACAGATTCTCCTTCAGGGCTTGCAGCATGGATCTATGATTACCACAATGGCGAGCCGGAACGTTTACTCTCAAAAGACGACATCCTGGACGATATTACACTGTACTGGCTGACCAATAGCGCAACGTCATCCGGGCGTATGTATTGGGAGAATGGTCCACGAAGTTTGATTAGCGCTGCGGCTATGAAAAGTTCTGAGATTGCAATACCAGTAGCAGTCACTGTGTTTCCCGACGAGATTTACCAGGCCCCTGAGTCATGGACACGACGCGCATATCCCAAGCTCATGTATTTCCGTGAAGCAAAAAAAGGTGGTCATTTTGCGGCGTGGGAAGAGCCGCAACTCTTCGCTGAAGAAATGCGTGACGCGTTTAGATTGCTACGTTAATCCTGATGAAGGGCAGCGCACCAGATGCGTGGCCCTTCAATTTAAATGAAATAACTAGTTAGCAGAAGAAATCGCACATCTACAACTTCTTCCGTTCAATTTTGGGCGGAAGAAGTTTATAAATTACTGGTGTCACTATCCTCGACAAAAGCGTTGATGAAATTAATCCGCCAATGAGTACGAGGGCCAGCGGTGATATCAAAGGATTACTGCTCAGCGCAATTGGCGAAAGGCCGCCAATGGCAGTTAAGCTGGTGAGAACAATTGGCAAAAACCGAAGCTCTCCAGCTTCTTTGATTGCATCATTTAAACCTTTTCCCTGTTCTCGCAACTGGTTTGTAAAATCGACGAGCAGTATGGAATTTTTTACTTCTATTCCTGCTAACCCTATAAAACCAATAATTGCGACAAACGACATTGAATTGCCCGACAGCCACAACATCATGACTCCACCAATTATTCCCAACGGAATTACTGACAATACGATCAATGTGCTCTTAAAAGTTTTGAACTCCAGGATCAATACCATTATAAACAAAAACACAGTAGCAATTACAACGGTCATAAATCCTCCACCAAAAGCATCTTTCTCACTTTCGGCTTCCCCGGCTAACTGCAAACTATAGCCGGAAGGTAGTTTCAGCTGTGAAGCTTTTTTCAAAAATTCTTTTGTTACTTGTTCAGTCAGTACTCCTTTGTCCGTAAAAGCCGTCACAACCACAAATCTTTTTTTATCGAGATGCTTAATGGTGCTGGGTGACGTTTCAAATTCCAATTGCGCCACTTGCTTCAGGGGCACCGGGGTTCCAATGGCATTATTGACAAAAATGTTGTCAAAACTATTCAGCGAAGCAAATTGTTCTTTTGGAGCGTCTAACATGATGTCGTAATCGTCTCCGTCTTCGTCCGTATATTTTCCAACATTCAAACCGGCAATGGACAAACGAACTGTTTTGTCAATATCGGCGGTCTGAATTCCAAGGGTTCTCGATTTATCCGTGTTAATATTGAGCTTAATGTCGGACTTTAAAACATCTACTTCATTTTTTACGTAAATAGCCCCAGGTGTAGTTCTTAGCAATCGTTCCGCCCTTGCAGCCAGCGTTCGCAACGTGTCGAGATTGTCGCCCGAAATGCGAATAGCGACCGGAGCCTCGATTGGCGGACCCTGTTCGAAATCCTTTACCTCGATTTTTGCGCCTGCGACCGACGCGAATTTTTCACGAAGTTGTTCAATCAGTTTTTTCTTCTGTGTAGGACTAATGTCCCGCTGTAACTGAATAAAGAACTGAGCAAAATCCGGCTTCTCATTCTCCGGAATTACGTTGTAATAAATCCTGGGATTACCTTTTCCAATATTCGTTGTGTAATATTTGATCTTTTCTTCCTTTTTCAACTCATCTTCGATGTACCTGGCCATTTTATCTGTTGTTTCAAGATTGCTTTGCAGCGGCATATTCAGATTGATCAAAAACTGTGGCTTTTCCGAAGTAGGAAACAATCTAAACCCAATGATCTTAAATATGCCAAGAGACATTACAAACAGTGCAGCTGCGGCCACTAATGTGATCACAGGATGTTTTAATGAATAGTCAAGCAACCGTGTATAGCTACTATGGATTAGTTTTTTTAGTCCACGTAAAAAAATATTTCCTTCGGGACTGTGATTAGTTTTTAACACCTTGCTTGCGAGGAAGGGGACAATGGTCAATGATATAAGCATCGATGCAAATACGGAAGTGATCACAGCAAGCGGCAGTCCCCTGATAAATTCGCCGGGAGCCTCCGGCATGAAAGCAAGTGGCATGAAGGCGATCATCAAAGTAGCCGTGCAGCCCAGCACGGCCAAACCAATTTGTTTCGTCGCTTCAATAACCGCAAAGGTTTTTGAATGGCCTTCCCGTAGCCACCTTTCAATATTTTCAACAACAACAATACTATCGTCTACCAGCAGCCCTAATGACACCACCAGGCCTACAATACTTAATTGGTTCAATGAGTATCCCATGAGATTTAGTGCAACGATCCCTAACCCCAATGACAATGGTATTGCCATCATTACTACCAATGAAGAACGCCAGCCAAGTGGTACTAGTGTGATCAATACAAGACCAATTGCAATTAAGAAATCAACACCTAAGCCTCCGAGCCGATGACTCACATTATCAGCCTGGTCAAAATGCCGGACAAATGCAATATTCGATGGCAACTTTGCCTGGAAACTGGCGAGAACCGGTAGGTATTCTTTTTGTGTTTTCGCAATGTTCTCTCCCGGTTTTTGTGCAGCTGTAACCAGCACACAACGGTGGCCATTTAACCGGGTGATGTGCTTTTCTTCCTCACTATTAAAACCTACGTCTGCCACATCTTTCAGATAAACAATATTTCCGCTGGCGTTGTATACGATCGTATTCTGGATTTCTTCAAGGCTTTTGTATTTACCACTGGTTTTTACGTTGAAGGTTTTCGCTCCCGCGTGAACGTTTCCTCCCGGTATGTTCGCGGCTTCGCTTTGAATGCTACCAATTACATAATTCACCGGTATGTGTTCTTGTGCAATTTTATCAAGTTTCAGGTCAATACGGACAATTTGTTCCGGCACACCCCAATATTCAACTTTCTTTAAACTCTTCACTTTCTCCAGGTCCTCTTTTAGTTCTTCAGCATAAAATTTCATTCGCTCATTGGACGCATTTTCAGAAATGAGTGCAACCTGGATAACATTTACGTCTGAAGGTGCCACCTTCTTCACTTCAATACTGTAAATATCTTGTGGCAAATCAGTACGAATAGCATTTACTTCTCTTACCAACTCCTGGTATTTTTCTTCGACATTGCTTTCATACTTGTACTCAACATTTATTACTGCAACACCATCGTCAATCGTACTGGTAATTTTTTTAAGATTTTCAAGTTCGCTGACTCGTTTTTCAATCGGTTTGACTACGAGTTCTTCCATGTCCTTAGGACTTGTTCCAGGATAGAGGACGACAATTGGAAACTGCGGCGCGTGAATGTCCGGATCTTCGGCTCGTGGCATATTAAATAGAGTAACAACGCTTACCACCACGATCATTAGAAACACAACCAGGGTAAACTGGTAATTTTTGACAAAAAAAGATGTGATACGCATAACAATGAATTGTGGCAGTTATTGAATTGGATTTATTATCGATTGATCATTTAGGTAAGGACTACCCGCGGTGACAACCCATAAATGTCCTCGTAAACCATCCTCTACATAAACCAGGTCATTACTAATGTCAGAGATTGTGACCGCGATCTTTTTCACAGTCTTTTTATCATCGCTCACAAAAACAAAACCTTTCTTGCCATCAGCCTCCAACAACGCCTCGTATGGAATGCTGAACCCAATTGGCGAATGCGAAACACTGATGGCCGCTGTTCCGAACATTCCTATGCCGGGATGCTGCTCACCAAAATCCACCTGCAATTCTGCCTGGAAAGAACCACTAGCTGCATCCGCTGAAATGGATTTCTTACTCACAACTCCACTAAATAATTTGCCGGGAAATGCATCTACCGAAACACTCGCTTTATTGGCAACATCAATCGCAGACCATTCTTTGTCGGACAAGCCGACTTTTAAGATCCATTTGCTTGAACCGGACAGTGCGTTGATGAAAAGGATCGGCGAACCCGAGTTGGCAAGCTCGCCCTCGTTCCCGGTTTTCTTTACTACGAAGCCATCAGTGGGCGCATAGATTTTCGAGTATTGCTGGTTGAACGCGACTTGCTGCAAATTTTGCCTGGCAATGTCTACTCCTGTCTTCGCATTTTGCAATTGTTCCAGTGTTACGACACTATCCTTGTACAAATTATTTGCACGTTGAAAATCTCTTTCTGCCTTTTCAACAGCAAGCTGGACCTGCTGAACCTGCGACGCAATCTCGGTTGATTTCAGAGTAGCGAGCAACTGGCCCTTTCTCACATGATCTCCTTCCTTCACAAAAATTCTGTCAATGATTCCGTTGATCTTGAAAGATAGTCTTGCTTCATTCTCGGTCGATAACAGGCCTGAAGCAGTGATCGTATTAGCGGCGGTGTCCTGGTTGATCCCCAAAAGTTTTACAGGGATCACTTCAGCATTTATCCTTAATTTATTTTCGCTTGCCTTTCCGTTACATGCCGCTAATATTATAGCCGCACTGATGGACATTAATACAATTCGCATAAGAAGAAGATTTTTATTTTAATGAATAAGAGGCGGTTTGACGTTCGTAGTCTGCAACCGCCGCCAGTGTTTTGTACTTCGTGATGTTTACCTGCAGTTCAGAACTTGTAAGCTGGTTCCTGGCATCTAAATACTCAATAAAGCTGTTGACACCTTCCCTGTAACCTTTATCAATCAGTTTGAAATATTTCTCCGAGGATTCCCATTGCCTGATAGCTACCTGGTAATTGCTGTAGGCACTGGCAGCATTATTCTTGCTTACAGACGCCGCTAAATTCAGCTGGTCTACTGTATTGTTTTTTACCAGTTCTATCGTTAGTGCATCGAGTTTTGTTTGTTCTATTTTATACAGATTTCGCTTACCTGAAAATATCGGGACCTGCAATTGGACGCCGCCCAAATAATAAAACGATTTATCATTAATGGTAAAGTCAAATCCCTGGCTGGCTAAATCAAGAAATGCATTTACACGCGGGACCCGAAATGAGCGGTTCATTTTAAGAACGTTTTCATTGATGTCCCTGGAGATGTTAAGGTTTTTGATCTCTTCCCTGGCTGCAGCATTGCTCATTGTCGTTGATAATGGAAATATGTTTTGATCCAAACGAATTGCAACGGTGATGATAGAATCGGTGAAAGGTTTATTTAGCAGGAAATTGAAATACGACCCGGCGTTTATCTGTTCATTGCTGGCATTTTGTAATTGGCCTTTTACCCTGCTTACCTCGCTCTCTGCCCTGGAGACATACGCGGGTAAGCCTTTGCCATTTGTCAATAGTGACTGATTTATTCTCAGGTTTTCATTGACAACCTGCAAAGCATTTTGATAAATGCGAACACCCTCACCTGCCAGGAGATAGTTATAATATGCGGTTTTTACTTCTTTGATGAGTTCCCGCTTGTAGATGTCAACCTCATTTTGCTGGAGTAAGATTTCCTGTTGTTTAATATTCTTGTTGATTCTTATCTCCGGATTGATGAGGGGCATCGTTGTTCGGATCCTTGCATCATAAAAATTATTTGGCAACAATGGTTCAGACGTGTTGCTGACTGTTGGAAAGTGATTCGTTGCGGTCAGTTGGTTTAGGGTTTTGTAAACTGGGTTTAATAGATCGCCAATCGGTATGTCTATGGAGCGGCCACCATTTGCAAGAGTATATTGTGTTTCAAACCAGGTGGTGGGAAGAAATAAACTCCTTGCTTGTTTTAGAGCAACCAGGCCCTTATCAAGCGACACCTTCTTTTCCTTTAGAACAAGATTATTGTTTAGAGCCTCCTCCAGGTACTGTTGGGGGATATCTTGTCCATATACGGACGAATAAAGGATTAATGAGACGATCCATACAGCTGCAGAAAACAAATACTTCTTCATAAATCTAATTTTAATAACTGTCGTTTAAATAATGAACAGTGTTCATAGAAAAGCAAAAAAAATTTATAGTTTCTCCAGCATTTCGTTAAATGCTTTTATACCATTGTTCATCAGGTCAAGTGGGTCGATGTTTGGGTAAGCTTTGCACCTGTCACGACAGTATAAAGCTGACATGCCATGCACCGTCGACCAGATTGCGAATGACAAATACTCAACGTCCTGGTTTTTGAAATGTCCTTTTGCCTGGCAATCACTCAAGACATTTTTAAGATATTCAAGCGTACGTTGCCCCATCTGCCATTTTTCGGGTTCCTCTTCGTGTTTGATGGGGGCCTGGATAATAAACATCAGATCGTAAAGATCTTTATTATTTCTCGCAAACTCAAGGTAGACGCGACCCATAGCCTTCAACCGTTCGAACGGATCGGGTACGTGTTCCAGCGGCTGCATTTTTTCCAGCATCCTCCGAAAACCCTCCTCATGCAGTTCATGAAAAATCTCATCCTTATCCTTGAAGTAGAGGTATATCGTTCCGGGACTGTACTCCATTTCCTCTGCAATATTGCGTACGCTCGTCTGGCTATATCCCTTTTCCAGAAAAACCTTTCGGGCTGAATCCAGGATCAGGCTGCGCATTTCCTCTTTTTCCCTTTGTTTTCTTGTCGCGATTGTCATGGCCAATAAAGAATGATAGGTCAAATATAATGAACAGTGTTCAGTAAAACCAAATTAAGTTTTCCACATTGGCCGGGGATCCGAAGCCCAGTACTTGACTTATTTTGGCGTCAGCAGAATGCTCATTACCGGGTTTGTTACCTCCCATCCCACAGGTCGGCATACTCACTTCGATGCTTTTTAAATTGTGCATACACATAAGGACAAAGCGGAACTACTTTCAATTTATTCTTCCGGGCATAGTCGACCATGTGATCAAGTAACTTCTTTGCCAGGCCTTTACCTTCCTCTTCTCTTGCAACTTCAGTATGGTAAACGGTCAGGTTATCTTTATTTATTTGTATTTCCATTTGAGCTATTTCGCAGCGCCTTTTGCGATATAAAACTCACCTCTCCCGTTATCGTCTACTTGCAATTGGATCTCGGCCATGGTTTGTGTATTTCTTGAAAGGTTGAAATTTCTATCCGAATGAGAAATCAAAAACTTCTACTTCCGTATCAATAAATTCTGGTTGTTGTAAATGTTTTTGTCGACCCGTATACTTGCTTTTGGGCGGTTTTAATTTTTCCTCGATGCTCATCTACCTCATTTAAGACACGAATCTGGCGATTTAGTTATGAGGCCGCCATTAACTTTTTGGGATTGATTTCCCGGTTTGAAATGACCATTTTGCTTTCTGTATTGTGCCGTGGCAATCTGTAGATACATACGTTGCCTGTGATACGTTTTGTGTCAATCCCGAAATTTTTCAGGCAAGCCCTCTGTAAACGAAGTTGCGGCAATCGATCTTAATGAACCATTCAGTTTTGGCAAACAAAGACAGTACCTGCCTGTATCAAAAGATGCAATCACAATAAACAACAAGATTTTTTAATCGTTCCACCTCATTCCTTTGCGCAGAAAATTGTGAAAGTAGAGTGAATAATTTCATGGACACAAGGACAAAATTTCTCCCGGATCTTTTTTTTTTAGTTTAAATTGAATGCAAAAGAAGAATAATAGTTTAACATAGAGAAAATGAAAGCGTTAGTGTGTACTGAACCAGGAAATTTTGAATACAAGCTAATCGAGCGGCCTCCATTAAATGAAGGCCGTGCCATTATCAGGATCAGGCGAGTTGGAATTTGCGGAACGGACCTGCATGCTTTTGAAGGCACACAACCTTATTTCAGCTATCCGCGAATTTTGGGACATGAGTTGGCCGGAGAGTTGACAGAATTTGATAATGCCCCGGGCTTTGAGATTGGAGAAATTGTTTCATTTATTCCCTATTTTAACTGTGGTGATTGTGTTGCTTGTCGCAAGGACAAACCAAATTGTTGTGTGAACTTAAAGGTCTGCGGGGTCCATATTGATGGAGGACTGGTTGAATATTTATCCGTGCCTTCATCGTCATTGGTTCACGGGGAACATTTAGGATTTGATGAACTGGCACTGGTTGAGCCTTTGGCTATTGGTGCCCACTCAGTAAGGAGAGCGAAAATTCTTAAGGACGAGTTTGCTTTGGTCATTGGAGCCGGTCCGATTGGACTGGGAGCGATGGAGTTTGCACGAATTGCAGGAGCAAAAGTGATTGCCCTGGATATAAATGAACAGCGTCTTGAGTTTTGTAAACGTAGATTAAATTGTAGTCACGCCATCAATGCACTTATCACGGATGTTGTCCAACAATTGATGGAGATAACAAACGGAGATATGCCGACCGTTGTTATTGATGCTACGGGAAATTTGAAAGCAATCAACAATGGCTTTCAATACATGGCACATGGGGGCAGATATGTTTTAGTTGGCTTACAGAAGGGAGACATCTCTTTCAACCATCCTGAATTTCATAAAAGAGAAGGCACCTTGATGAGCAGTCGCAATGCAACGAGGCAAGATTTTGAACGTGTGATATCGTGCATAAAAAACGGTGAAACAGAGCCACGACATTTCATTACTCATCGTGTGCAATTTGATGAAGTGAAAAATGAATTCAAAGGCTGGCTGGATCCTGCAAAAGGAGTTATTAAAGCAACGGTTGAATTATGAAATCATCGGGCAAAATAATTCTAACAATATCATCTTAAAAATGACGGAACTCGTGATTCAACAAAATATGCAAAGAGTGAAAAAGTTGATCGCATTTTTTACTTGCATAATAACAATGGCTGGTGTTGCCAGCTCTCAACACGTTATCGATCTTCCTTCACTTGGTTTTGATGTAATACGTGAGAATATTCGTCACGGAAGGATCGACACGATAAACTATTCATCAAAAACGGTAGGCACAGTGAGAAGAGCTTTGATCTATATGCCGCCCGGCTACTCAAAAAAGAAAAGGTATCCGGTGTTGTATTTGCTGCACGGCATCGGTGGCGATGAGAAGGAGTGGCTCAATGGTGGTCACCCGGAGGTGATTCTCGATAATCTTTATGCAGGCGATAAGATCGAGCCAATGATTGTTGTAATGCCAAATGGAAGAGCGATGAAAGACGATCGTGCAATGGGAAATGTATTTGACAGCGCCAAAGTGCAAGCCTTTGCCACCTTTGAAAAAGATCTTCTCAATGATTTGATTCCATACATAGAAAAAAAATTCCCAGTTGTGAAAAATCGTGAGAGCCGTGCGATTGCAGGGCTTTCGATGGGCGGCGGCCAATCATTAAATTTCGGACTCGGCAATCTCGATAAGTTTGCATGGATCGGAGGTTTTTCCTCTGCACCTAATACAAAAACACCGGAGCAATTGATTCCAAACCCTGAAGAAACAAAAAAGAAAATTAAACTTGTTTGGATCTCTTGTGGCGCAAGTGATAACCTTATCATGTTCAGCAAAAGAACTCATGATTATCTTGTAAAAAACAATATTCCCCACATTTACTACATCGAACCGGGAGTGCATGATTTCAAAGTCTGGAAGGACGGGTTATACTTCTTCTCGCAACTCATATTCAAGCCTGTTGATACTTCCGCTTTTTCAAAATATCCCGTTGTGCGTGCGCCGGCATCAACCAATGTACGCTGGGCACAATATCCCCAAATATCAGCTGACCACCGGGTGACGTTTCGTGTAAAAGCTCCCGATGCGCAAAAAATGCAAATTGACCTTGGCAAAAAATATGACATGAGAAAAGACACAGGTGGATATTGGTTGACTACAACCGATTCAATTGGTGAAGGCTTTCACTATTATTCATTACTCATAGATGGCGTTGCCGTGGCAGATCCTTCAAGCGAAACCTTTTACGGAATGGGGAGAATGGCAAGCGGAATTGAAATTCCTTTTGCAGGTGGCGGTTATTATGCCATGAGAAATGTACCACATGGAGACATCAGAATAAAAAAGTACTTTTCTACGGTGACTAATTCGTGGCGCCAATTTTATATCTACACTCCACCGGAATATGACCACAATACAAGCGATAAATATCCAGTGCTTTATATTTTACATGGCGGAGGCGAGGATGAAAGGGGATGGGCAATGCAGGGCAGGACCGATATTATTCTTGACAACTTGGTCGCAGAGAAGAAAGCAAAACCAATGCTTGTGGTAATGATGGATGGAAACCTAAGCGACGGAGGATTAGCAGGCTTTGGCGAACAAAGTCTAAAAAGATTTGAAGATGAACTAAAGAATGTTGTTATTCCTTTCGTTGAAAGTAATTACAGGGCAGAGACCGATGCAAAGAATAGAGCACTTGCAGGTTTATCATTAGGCGGCTTACAAACTTTGTATGCGGGAATTAGAAACACAAATATGTTTTCTTACCTAGGTGTTTTTAGTTCCGGATGGTTTGCTAATCAACCTGCCCTTGGGGAGCCTGAGTATGCACTCATGAAAGAAAATGCTGCTAGCATCAATAGTAATTTGAAATCATTCTGGATTGCGATGGGAGGTAAAGAGGATATTGCTTACAACAATTGCAAAATTATGTTGAGTAAGTTTGATTCAATTGGAATTAGGTATACATACAGCGAGTATCCCGGCGGCCATACATGGCCTGTATGGAGAAACAACCTTTACAATTTTGCACAGGTGTTGTTTAAGTAATATTTTTTATCAGGGTGTTTTAATGCATTTCTTAATAAAATAATGTTGATGAAAAGAAGAACACTGATCAAGGGAATGGCCGTTACTTTACCATCATTATGGTTATCGCGTGCCGTTGGGAATAATTTTTTTAACGAGCTCGATTCACTTGAGACCATTACAAAAGGTCCATTCAAACCTACATGGGAATCTTTACAGAACTATAAAACACCTGAATGGTATCGCAATGCAAAATTTGGAATGTGGGCACATTGGGGACCGCAATGCCAACCGGAGGCCGGTGACTGGTATGCAAGAGGTATGTACCAGGAAGGCTCAGCACAATATAAATTTCATCTTCAAAAGTATGGGCATCCTTCAGTGTTTGGATTTAAAGATGTAATCAACCATTGGAAGGCAGAAAAATGGAATCCGGAAGAATTAGTGGCTTTGTACAAAAACACGGGGGCACAATATTTCATGGCACTTGCCAATCATCACGACAATTTTGATTTGTATGATAGCAATTATCAAAAGCAATGGAATGCCACTAAAATAGGTCCCCAAAAAGATTTGATCGGCGGTTGGGCGAAAGCAGCAAGAAATAACGGTTTGCCCTTTGGTGTCAGTGTGCATGCGTCGCATGCATGGTTATTTTATGAAGCAGCTCAACTTTCTGACAAAAAAGGAGAACTGGCAGGTGTGCCTTACGACGGCAAGATGACAAAGGCAGATGGCAAAGGAAAATGGTGGGATGGCTTAGATCCGCAGGAACTCTATGCACAAAATCATCAATTGAGTAAAGGATGGAATTGGGAATGGGGAAAAGAAGTGACTAAGCCTACAAAAGCGTACTGTACTAAATTTTACAACCGCACAATCAATCTCATCAACAAATACAGTCCTGATGTGGTTTATTTCGACGATTCGCAATTACCGTTGTGGCCCATCAGTGATGTAGGCCTGCGGCTTGCCGCACACCTGTACAATAAGAGTATTAAAGAATATGGAGAGCTTCGCGCAGTGCTTACTGGAAAAATTTTGGATGAAAACCAACGCAAAGCCATGGTCTGGGATATTGAAAGAGGACAGGCAAATGAGATTCAACCCTTGCCATGGCAAACCGACACTTGCATTGGTGGCTGGCACTACGACCGTGCATTGTACGAACGCGATGGATATAAAACTTCAAAAACAGTTATTCAAACTCTGGTTGATATTGTTAGCAAGAACGGCAATTTGATGTTGAACATTCCGGTACGTGGTGACGGAACTATTGATGAAAAGGAAAGAAAAATAGTTGAAGAGATAGGTGCCTGGATGAAAGTAAATAGCGAAAGCATTTATGATACTAGACCGTGGAAAATATTTGGTGAAGGTCCTGCCCTGGAAGTTTCTTCAAAATTGGCCAGTCAAAATTTTAACGAAGCCAAAGGGAAAGCCTTTTCGAATGAAGACATCCGTTTTGCAACAAAGGGCGATGTGCTTTATGCAACTTCAATGGGATGGCCCGAAGATGGAAAGCTTACTATAAAAAGTCTTGCAACAGCTAGTAAACACTTTACGAAAGAAATTCAAAAAATAGAATGGTTACCTCAGAAGGAATCTCTAACCTTTGTAAGAAATGAAAACGGTTTAACTATTTTTTTGCCAGAGAAACCTTTTGATGCATTGTCTTATGCAAATGTGATAAAGATTTTTTCATGAAGCACATTGCAATTACCCTTTCATTGTCTCTTTAAAATCCTTAATCGTGGACCAGGCCCGAGCGTACCAGACAATCAATACTGCTTAGCGGAAAGTCCAATGAGGCCATGGTGTATTGACAAAGCGCGATAGGGTTATCTGGGAAGGAATTCCAGTTTTACAACTTAGTAAACAATAAAAAATCCTTCAAAACCAGGTTAGACATTTGTCCCATCTCCGCTACGATGGAAAAAACAGTCTCAAAAGGTAAAAATTAGCTGAAAGACGGCAAGTCGAAAAAGCAGGCGCTATCGCATATCAATACTTCGTCTTTGCGTCTTTCCGGCTATTTGCGTAAGAGCTTCTTTTGAGGCACTCTCTTCTTTTTATATCCATCTATACTTTTCGCAACGAATCCTCCTGGATCTATTTTAACTGAATCGTCTTACTTCCATGGGCATGGAATTCCAAAGGGTGTATCCTTTGTGCCCCGGTAGATCAGCGATAGTTCGAAGGTCTTCGGCTTAATAGACGCCTGGTTCAATTTCGAAATAGTCACGTCGTAAGATAATCCCAGTTGGAAATCTTTGTATGCAAAACCAATATAAGGGATGACCGCATTTTTTGACCAGTACCATACGCCGGCATTAAGAATTACGTCAGGGTTACTCGGTACATAATATCCCAGACCCGCGCCGAATGAATAATAATTAGCGTCCTTCTGAAATTGGGTTATACCGTTTACATTTAACACGACTCCCGGGTTTAGAAAAGTTTCAAAGTTTGCGTGTACTACCTGTCGCATGGCCAGTCGCTGATTCGGGTCCTCCAGGTAAGTTTGTTTGGGAGTGTTTAAATGAAACCCTGCAACGCCCACGTCCAGGTTACTTTTTTCGGAAGTCATACTGTAAACCAACCCGGCATTTGCCGAAAAAAATCCTTTCATATTCACCAGGGCTGTTTCGCCCGTAGGAAGATTTTTATTAAAGCCCGCGTAACCTACCCATTGTTCTTCCCATGTCAGCCTGCTGAAATCAACAGTTCTTCTTCCATAAGTAGCTCCAAAACCGGTTCCCAACCTGTGAACAACCGGTCCATCCGCCAGCACAATATTGTACGACATGTTTGCTGATGCATAGACGCTTTTCATGATCCCATCCATTGCATAATCATACATCAGCATTCCACCCAGTCCGAGTGTATTTTTCTCCTCGTGTACATTGGGAATTTTATTCTGTAAAACTTTTGTGTCATATGAGATCGTTCCCGTCGCATAAGGACTCGCTGGCCCGATCCACTGATCGCGAAAATTTGAGATCACCCGCCAATCCGAATTGATCCTGGCTGTTAATGCCGGGTTGATGTTAAGAGGTGAAGAAAAAAATTGCGAAAAACTCGGATCCTGAGCATTCATTGATCTCATCAACATGAGCAAACCAATAAATAAAATCGCTTTTTTCATAACTCAAAGTTTAATTACCTCATCAAAATGGAATTACCTGCTTGTTTATAATGAACTCCATCCAGCCCATCCGCTTCAACTGTCCATGTATATACATCCATCACCTGTGGCTGGCCCCTGAATGTTCCATCCCATCCCTGGCCCAGCGTATGTGTTTCGAACATCAGCTGTCCCCACCTGTCATAGACCCTGAAATATTTAAGTTCTTTCATGTTGGTCGTTAGCGGATATAATTTATCATTATGACCATCTCCATTTGGTGACCATGCGTTTGGTACATGCAGACTTGATCTCAAAATCGGATTATCGGGCACGATTTGTACAAGCAAGGTATCCACAGTCGGGCAAGTACCGTCCGCCGGTGTCAAAGTGATTGTATACCGTGTATCTACATTATAATTAAAGGTCGGGTTTTTAATATCGTCAAAATTGATTCCCACTGGCGGGTACCATTGATAAGTGTAGCCAATGCCAAGGTCTCTCGCATTAAGCTGCAAAGAAGTATTGGCTGACGTCGAAACAGACGGATATGTTATGCCCGGCGCTGCTTTGGTCACTTTTACAGTTACCTGTACCGATTTAGTGGAAGCACAACCACCGGCTGCCGTTCCTGTGATATAATAAGTACCACTTTGTCCCACAGCATTTGGATCTGGCAGAGGTACTGTATTCGCTGCATCCATCCAGTATGTATAATTCAGCCCCGGATCGCTGTTTGCTGTGATGTTCGGATTCGTGAGATCTACTGTTCCTGGTTCGCAGACGGCTGCAGGGTCGGTAACAACAACATTAGGTGCTGCGCCGCCGACTGCTACGTCCATTGTTGTCACGGTTGCACATGGATCCGTTGGAGTGAATGTATAAGTAGTAGTCCCTGTTGTTGCCGTGTTAATTGTCGCGGGACTCCAAGTTCCTGCAAACCCGTTGTCTGATGTATTTGGCAACACAGGCGCAACGCTATTCTGACACAGTTGTCCAATCGGAGAGAATGTGGGCGTTACCTGCGTTCCAATCGTTATATCCATCGTCGCTGTCGTAGCACAAGGATCCGTTGGCGTAAACGTATATGTTGCTGTTCCTACCGTTGACGTATTGATCGTTGCAGGATTCCATGTTCCTGTAAAGCCATTATCTGACGTTGCGGGTAATGTCGGTGCCGCACTATTCTGACACAACGGTCCAATCGGAGAGAATGTGGGCGTTACCTGCGTTCCAATCGTTATATCCATCGTCGCTGTCGTAGCACAAGGATCCGTTGGCGTAAACGTATATGTGTTTGTTCCCACCGCCGCTGTATTAATTGTGGCAGGGTTCCATGTTCCGGCGAACCCATTGCTGGACGTTAGTGGGAATGCAGGGGCAGTACTGTTCTGACACAGTGGCCCGATCTGAGTAAATGTTGGTGTTGCTTGTGTTGAGATCGTGACATCCATTGTTGCTGTCGTAGCACATGGATCTGCTGGTGTAAATGTATAGCTAGTCGTTCCTATTGTTGTTGTATTGATCGTTGCAGGGCTCCACGTTCCGGCAAAACCATTGTTTGATGTTGCGGGCAGTGCAGGGGCTGTACTGTTTTGACACAGCGGCCCTATCTGCGTGAATGTCGGTGTTACTTGTGTTGAGATCGTGATATCCATTGTTGCTGTCGTCGCACACGGATCACTTGGTGTAAATGTATATGAAGTCGTTCCGAGTGTTGATGTATTGATCGCTGCAGGGCTCCACGTTCCGGCAAATCCATTGTTTGATGTTGCAGGCAGCGCTGGTGCCGTACTATTCTGACACAGTGGCCCGATCTGAGTAAATGTTGGTGTTACCTGTGTTGTCACTACGATATCCATTGTCGTGGTCGTAGCACAAGGATCGCTTGGTGTAAATGTATAGGTAGCCGTTCCTACTGTTGCTGTATTGATCGTGGCAGGACTCCATGTTCCGGCAATGCCGTTGCTTGATGCGGCTGGAAGGGCCGGTGCGGTGCTATTCTGACACAGTGGTCCAATCTGGGTGAACGTTGGTGTTACCTGTGCTGTGATGGTAACTTCCATCGTTGCCACAGTAGCACATGGGTCAATTGGTGTAAATGTATAGGTAGTCGTTCCTACCGCTGACGTATTGATCGTTGCAGGGCTCCACGTTCCGGCAAATCC
>DASYSW010000319.1:0-3681 GCA_036002905.1 Chitinophagaceae bacterium | reverse complement strand
GATACGATTGGCATCCGCCATGATCTTCTGATTAGAGGTCAGCAGGCAATGGTCCGCATAAACCATCGCCGTTTTTTCATTCAGATTCCCTGTACTCACAAAACCATAATAAGTATTACGGTCATTGACCCGTTTCTTGATCACGCAAAGCTTGGCGTGTATCTTGAGGTTTGGAAATCCCGTCAACACTTTTGCTCCCTCTTCTTCAAGACGATCCTTCCATTCAAGATTTGCCTCCTCATCAAATCTCGCTCTCAATTCAAGCATTACCGTCACATGTTTCCCGTTCCGTGCAGCATTGATAAGTGCGTTGATGATCTTTGACTGTGCAGCCAAACGATAGCAAGTAATCTTTATGCTTGTTACTGTGGGGTCAACAGCGGCCTCACGTAAAAGGTCGATCACTGAGTTGAAAGAATGGTAGGGGAAATTCAACATCACGTCTTTTTCCATGACTACATCTGTTACGCGCTCATCAGCCAGAAGGGGATGAACATTTGCCTTTCTGCGACCATTTTTTTTGTCAAAGACATTTTCAGGAAAATCCATAAAATGCCTGAAGTTGTGGATCCTTCCGCCAGGGATAAGATTGTCCCTCTTTGACAGATTCATCCGGCGTATGAGGTATTCGAGAAGCGCGGGATCCATTTCCCTGTCATACACAAAGCGAACTGGTTTTCCCTTGCGGCGGTTTTTTAATCCTTTCTCAATTTTTTGTATAAGCGACGTAGATATGTCGTTATCGATATCAATTTCTGCATCGCGTGTCACTTTAAAAACGTGAGCGCTGTACTGGTCGTGGCCGAAATAGGAAAAGATATCAGGCAGGTTACAACGGATCACATCTTCCAGCAGGATGATGTGATGTTCATGAGACGGGCAGGGCAATTGAATAAAACGGCCCAATACACGGCTTGGAATTTCGATCAGTGCATAATTTTTCTTAAGTGGCGATAATTTCTTCCACATTACGACGCCGAGATAAATTGATTTATCGCGCAGGTAGGGAAAATTAGGAATGCTTTCGATCATGAGAGGAATTACGCTGGCGCTTACTTCCTCATCGTAGTAGCTTCGTACAAATTCCTGCTGCTCCTTATTCAATTGCTTTTCTGTTACCAGGAAAATTTTTTCTTTCCTTAGTTCCTCCTGCATATTTTCCCAGATGCGGTTGAATTCACTTTGCTGGTTCAGGACCGTCATCTGTATATCATCCAGTATCTTCTGTGGTTCTGATTCGAGGTGCATGGTCGCTATGGCTTTTGATTTGAATTCCACCATGCGTTTTAGTGTTGCCACGCGTACGCGAAAAAATTCGTCAAGATTATTGGAAAAGATCCCAAGAAACCGGAGTCGTTCACGAAGTGGGACCGAAGGATCAGCTGCCTCCTGCAGCACTCTTGCATTAAATGAAAGCCAACTTATGTCACGAAAAATTGTTTTTCGCTTGGATGAAACCATAATTACCGGGTAGTTAGGAAATAAAATTAAGAAACCAGCACAAAGTGTAGTGTTAAGTTTAAAAAAGAATTTTTTTTGATATATGCTTTGGCAAATGACGTGGTTTTCTTCCTGCTGAATTATTAAAATGAACAAATCAGAAGACGCGTCGTGAGTTATACTGACCGGCTTGTTTTTTTAGCAATATAAAGCTATATTCGGGGACCTAACAAGATTTGATCACCACCAAAACTCTACACCATGAGAAAAAAACATTTCTTTGCTTTTTTATTCTCCATCGCCTTTTCGGTCATCCTTTCCGCCCAGGACAAAATGTTCCTCCACAACGGTAAAAATGAGGATGTGAAAATTATTAAAGTCTCCGAGTTCACGATTTCTTACAGTTACCCCAATGAAACGGCAGAGCAAACGATCGGGAAATATGCCGTCGAAAAGATCAAGTATTCAAGCGGCCGGGAGGAAAAGATCACGGACAAGATTGTTATTAGCAGTAAAGATGACTGGGAAAAAGTTACCATCCTCGAAAAGGCTGAACAGGCTACAGGATTAAAAAGCTTAGGAGAAGTCGGGGGAAAAACGTCTGGCATGATGAGCTTTCATACCGCGGGTAGCGCGGATAAAAAATCCATGAAAAAACTTTTGGAAGATGCGGCGGAAAAGGGAGCACAATTTGTTTTAATTACTGCTGACAAGGATAACCAATTTACCCATCAAAGTAAAAAAAGAGGTGTGGCTTACAGCTACTAACTTAAGTACTTTGTGAAAAGTGAAAATAGTATTCCCGCTTCATTTTGAAGCGGGATTTTTATAGCTGGTGGCCATTTAAACAATTAGTTTGGGAAGAAAAAAACCGGGCCGGAAATACATTAAGCAGAGTTTGAACAATTTTTGACGATCGGTCAAAATCGCCGGTCAAAACTTGAGTATATTTAAACCAGTCAATGAACCAAATCATGAATAAAAAATGACTTGCTATGCCTTCGCTATGTCTTCTGTTCCTGATTCTACACATTCAGTGTAACTCATCAAACGCTGAACATAAAGTGTTGGCTGCGACTGCGGGCAGCTATCAATGTATCCCGTGTGGCCGTGATTGTGATAATGACGTATATGACAAACCAGGCAAATGCAAGCATTGCCAGATGGACCTGGTTGAAAAATCGACGGTGCATTTTAAAACAATAGAACCTTCAATGTTATGTCAGTATGCAACAGAACATCCAAATGTGGTCTTACTGGATGTTCGAACAAAAGAAGAGTTTGAAGGAACGGCGAATCCTGACTACGGATCCCTGAAGAATGCCATCAATGTGCCGGTGCAGGAATTGGAAAAAAATATTTCGACACTGGCTCAATACAAAGACAAAGAGATAATCGTTTATTGCTCGCACAGCCACAGAAGTCCCCAGGCTTGTTATATCCTGACACAAAATGGTTTTTCAAACGTAACCAATATGGCGGGAGGAATGAGTGTGATGAAAGATAGATCGTGCATGCGGTAGCAACGATTAATCTTTCACGCATCGAACCGAAAAACCCTTTTGTTTGTCGGCAGAGTTATCACTGTTAAAAGCAGAACTGAAATACGTAATACTATAACACCAGGCATTCGCCGCTGAAGATTCTGTTGCACCCCACCAGTAACCGACAAGTCCATCATTATGAAACGTGCCATCGACATCTCTGAAACCAGTTAAAAAACCACCGAAGCCATTCGACTTTATTATTTCGCCGGCAGTTCTTTCACCGCCCAATTCTGTAGCCAGTTTGGACCACTCTGTTTCGTGCGGAACGTGCCACCCCGCGGGAGCCAAAATTCTTTTGTCGTGAATTGCATACCAGTTGTAAAGTTTCCCGTGTTTTTTTTGGGTCAACGTGTCATTATTATAATAGCACCAGGCAGGTTGTTTCAACTTAGCTGCTTTCTCCCATTCTGCATCTGTCTTTGCCTCTGGCACAGGATCTCCGTTTTGAAATTTGCTGACATCAAGGTTTTGTGTCATCCAAACCTGGTCCCCGATCTTCATTGAAGGGATCTTATTGCTTTCTGGTAGTGTCGTAGTTTCATTAGTGAATGCGGGACTGACCGAAGAATCTATTTTCTTTGTTTGATTTGCGTTTGAAACGCTGATCCGGTTTTCATCTTTTATGCACCGGACCGAATTGCCAAATTGTTTCCATCCAGTGCTCC
The DNA here is from genome assembly GCA_036002905.1 of Chitinophagaceae bacterium. Taxonomy (GTDB): domain Bacteria; phylum Bacteroidota; class Bacteroidia; order Chitinophagales; family Chitinophagaceae; genus VBAU01. The sequence continues at coordinate 29 of DASYSW010000319.1, read as the reverse complement.
GGCCGATGTAGTTATTATTGTACGCCAGG
>DASYSW010000318.1:0-9270 GCA_036002905.1 Chitinophagaceae bacterium | reverse complement strand
TTGGCACCTGGTCGCTCATTTTTTCAATGATGTCACTCATTTTGACGGTAAGTTTTTTACAACGCTTAAGGATCTTTTAATCAAGCCCGGGTTTCTTTCAAAAGAATACATGATCGGCAGGCGGGCCAGCTACTTAAATCCTGTGCGGATGTATGTCTTTACCTCCGCCATTTTTTTTCTGCTGTTTTTTAGTTTTTTTCAAAGCAAGGAGCCATTAAAAATCGGGGGTTCCATTAATGGCAAATCTTTCGCGGACATTGATAAAATGGATTCAGCCACATTTGCAAAGTTTACAAGCCATATTAACGAAGAAATTGAAAGGCCGGCCAAGCCGATGACCAGGGAAGAGTTTAAAAAATACGCTGACACCGTTTTTAAGGTTTTCCTTGACACGTCGACGGCGTTTCGCTTCACCGGTACGAATTATGAATCTGTAAAGCAATTTGATTCATTACAGCATACCAATGCCAGGGAGCACAACTGGATCAGGCGGCAACTGATCTATAAGGAGCTAGAGCTTAATGAAAAATATCATAAAAGTAAAGTGGAGGTTATTAATGCTATAAAGGAAGCATGGATGCATAGCTTGCCCCAGATGCTTTGGATATCACTGCCGCTCCTTGCATTGATCCTTAAATTTATGTACATAAGAAGAAAACAATTTTATTACGTTAGCCATATTATCTTCAGTATTCATTTGTATGTTTTTGTCTTTATTGTCCAATTGATCCTGTTCTCCATCTCCAAACTAAACAAAACTCCTGGACTGGAATTTTTGAGCTACGCTCCCCTCATTATAATCCCTGGCATGCTTGTGTATGAATTCCTGGCGTTAAAAAAATTTTATGGGCAACGCTGGATCAAGACGTTTTTTAAATTTTTATTGATTAATATTTCCTATATTATAATGCTTGTACTGCTGTTTGCTTTTTTTGGTGTGTTTTCTTTTTTCAAAATTTAGTGTATGAACAAACTTGCTGAAGAATTTACAAGACTGGTTGAGATCATGGACGAGCTCAGGGAGAAGTGTCCATGGGACCGCGAACAAACCGTAGAAACACTTCGTCACATGACCATTGAAGAGACCTACGAGCTGGCAGACGCAATCACAGAAAAGAACTGGAAGGGAATTAAGGAAGAGCTCGGGGATCTTCTGTTGCATATTCTTTTTTATTCGAGGATAGCTAAAGAACAACAACAATTTATTCTTGAAGAAGTGATCCGGGGCATTTCTGAAAAATTAATAGCCAGGCATCCGCATATTTATGGGGATATAAAGGTGAACAACGAAGAAGATGTGAAAAAGAACTGGGAGAAATTAAAATTAAAGGAAGGAAAAAAGTCCGTGTTAAGCGGAGTGCCGGTATCGCTGCCGGCAACAGTAAAGGCTTTGCGATTGCAGGAAAAGGCACGGCAAGTTGGTTTTGAGTGGGAGAATAAAGAACAGGTTTGGCAGAAGGTTGAGGAAGAGACGCATGAACTGCAAGCTGCTATTGCAAAAGGTGAAAGTGATAAAATAGAAGATGAATTTGGCGACCTCGTGTTTTCATTGATCAATTATGCACGATTTTTGCGCATTGATCCCGAAAATGCTTTGGAACGAACCAATAAGAAGTTCATTGACCGGTTTACAAAAATGGAAACTGAAGCACTGAAGCAAAGCAAGAAGCTTGACGAAATGACCCTCGAAGAAATGGACGCCATCTGGAACACCATCAAACACCGACATACTACTTGAAAACAACGTTCCGACATATTTTCTTTTCCAGGTACAGCCTGTTAGTGTTGTCTATTATCACCTTCGCACTTTCATTTGTTTTTAATTCTTACTACACCCGCGTATCTGCCATCAATCACGAAAGAAGGTCCTTAACCCGCTATATCCAAAAGAACGAACTAAACTTCAACGAGGTTATTAAAGACACTCATTTACTCAGGAAATTGGTTCAAAACAAAGAGACGCTTGACGAGTTCAAATCACTGGAAGAAAAGGAGTATGGGATATATGTTGTTGCCGAATCGATTTTTGGAACACAACAAATGTTGTTCTGGAGTAATCAAAACATAATTCCTCCGATAGACAGCTATAATCTTGACGATGGTGAGTACTTCAAGCTGCTTAAAAATGGCTATTACGTGGTCGTAAAAAGGTCTTTTGCCATCAATGGAATGAGCAATCGACTGTGGACTTATGCATTAATACCGATCAAATCAAAATATTACATTGAAAGCCAGTTCCTGAACGATGAATTTGCGTATAGCAAAACGGCACACAAGCGTATCATCATTAGTAGCAATAAGACAGATTACCCGATCAAATCCTCCTCGGGCCAGGTTCTTTTCTATATCGAGCGGAGGCCGACCAGTGCCATCCCTAACAATGATCCGATTACGGTGATCCTTCGGGTGCTGTCTTTATGTTTCTTTTTCGTATTTGCCCATTCACTGGCGGAATTTATCGCCCAACGGAGGAACAACCAGTGGCGGGGGGTGGTTGCTTTGGTTGTTGTCCTTATTGTGTTTAGGCTCAGTCTTTATTTTTATCCTTTGGTCTTTGAGTTTCGTCAGTTTGAATTATTTGATCCGGCAGTGTACGGCACCAATGTGGTGAATCGCACTTTGGGAGACCTGCTGATCAATTCCCTGCTATTTTCGTGGATCACTGTTTTCGCATGGTCGAAGCTCGGCAACCGGATGGATCTGCTACGGAAGGTCAAAGGCGCCGGCAAATGGATCATCGCAACATTAGCGCTACTGGTTCTTGTTGTCTCCACGTTTATATTGGCAAGCACCATCAGTAGTCTTGTTGCAGATTCCAAAATATCTTTTGATGTAACGGACTTTTTCAGTCTTAATAAGTACAGTGTAATTGGATTCATTGTGCTTGCAAGTTTGTCGTTGGGTTATTATCATTTTACCCAGATCATGTTTCGATTTATTTTACCTGTTTTTGAAAGGAGAAAAGCCTTTATCTATTTTGGAATTGGAGTGACGGGTCTTGCTTACCTCACTTTTCGTTTTTCTGACCCGGCCGTTCAGTTTTATCTGCCCGTTTTGTTGTGGCTTATAGGTTACACATGGCTGGTAAGCCAAAGGGGTTTTGTCATAAACAGGTTTCATATCAATGTGGCGGGTATCATCTTCTGGATATTTATTTTTTCTGTTTCTATCTCAGCAATTATTATCAAAGAAAATAAAACAAAAGAATGGAGCACAAGGAAAACGATCGCAGATAACCTCGCCATCCAGGACGATGAGTCAAATGAAATGCTTTTAAAAATAGCGCTAACCTATCTTGATAACAGGTTTCTTGCTTCTAATTTTTACAGATTTCATGATGAAGAGAACGGAAGGATCTTTCGTGATAGCATTCTTACGGCAAACTATAAGGGCTATGTAAATAAATTTGACACGAAATTGTATGTTTTCGAAGTTGTTGAGGATTCAACTTTCAACCCTCTTTTTAATGACGACGAACTCACATATGAATCATTAAATAACATCATCACCCAGCAAAGTAAACAAAGCAGGACAATCCCTGACCTGTATTCCTACGTTTCGGGCAACAATAAAATCACCTACATCACAAAGAAAGTCGTCCAGGCGCCGGATGGAAAGACAATCGGGGTACTGTTTATCGTATCAAATCCAAAAACAAATGCTGCGAATGCGCTCGAGGCAACTTTATTCCGGGAGCCCAACGAAAATGACCCGAGATCGTCGCCAAACTATTCGTTTGCTATTTATAAAAATAATAACCTCGTAGAGTCTTCGAGCAAATATGCTTTTGCCACAACGTTAACAAATGATCAAATACCCAAGCAGGAGGTTGAGAAAAGAAAGAACGGTGATTTTTCCGAAATGTGGTACAGGAACAGCACCGAAAAGGTTATCGTCCTGGCTCGCAAAGTGGATTCTATTATTGAAGCCATAACGTTGTTCTCTTATATTTTTTGCGCATTTCTTTTCCTTGTAACGTTCATTCAGACTATTGCTTTTCTTTTACGAATTGGAACCGACAGAAAAGGGCTCGGCAATTTTTTCCAGATGAATATCCGTACGCAGGTGCACAGCACGATCATTTTTATAAGCATACTTTCCTTTTTGATCATCGCAGCATCTACCATTTCTTTCTTCATTACAAGGTACAACAGGAATAATGCCGACAAGTTAAGTCGCACCCTAAAGGTGATGGAAAATGAAATGAAGAAAAGAATCGCTGAGCATAGCATTTTCGACGATGTGACAAAAATATATGAACCAGGTTCAAACCGGGAATTGAAAAAACTCGTATCAGATGTCGCAGATATCCATAACGTGGATGTGAATGTATACGACCTGCAGGGCAACTTGCAGGTTTCGTCGCAGGAAAATATTTACGAGAAGGGTGTTCTTAGCAAGCAGATCAATCCTGAAGCATTCTACCACTTAAGCAGTTTGCGCGAAGTGGAAAGAGTACAGCAGGAAAACATTAGCGACCTGACGTATCTCAGTATCTATGCTCCCGTGCGAAGCGATGATGGTACTGAATATGCGTACGTGAACATTCCGTACTTTTTGTCTCAGTTTGAACTCCACCAGGAGATCTCGAATTTTCTCGTAACAATAATAATACTGAATGCCTTTATTTTTCTAACGGCCGGGGTCATCGCCTTGTTTATCACTAATCGAATTACGCGTTCCTTTTCCATTATTGGTGAAAAGATGCGCGAGGTGAATCTTGGGAAAATGAATGAAGAAATTATATGGAACCGCAACGATGAAATTGGGGAATTGGTAAAGGAATATAATAAAATGGTAAGCAAACTGGGTGAAAGTGCCGCTGTTTTGGCCCGCAGTGAAAGGGAAGGGGCGTGGCGTGAGATGGCGAGACAAGTGGCACACGAAATAAAAAACCCATTGACGCCGATGAAGCTCAGCATTCAATATTTGCAAAAAGCGATTTTGAATAATTCGCCCGATGTAAAAGAATTGACCGCTAAAGTGGCTAATACCCTGGTAGAGCAAATAGACCATTTGTCAAAAATTGCCTTCGATTTTTCACAGTTCGCCAATATTGGCAATACTCAGGTAGAGCTTTTTGATATGCATGAGGTAATCAAATCACTAAAAGAATTATATCAACGCGGGCAACAGGTAGAGATCAACTGGGATGCCCTACCGGATAAGGTGATGCTGAGAGCGGACAAAACGCAAATGAACCGTCTTTTTACAAATCTCTTTCAGAATGCAGTTGAAGCTTGTGAAAAAGAGCAGTGCGTCATCAACGTAAATGAATTGCGGGAGAATGGCTGTATCGTTGTAAGCGTAAAAGACAATGGAGAAGGAATCCCATTTTCGATGCAATCAAAAATATTCGCACCGAACTTTACTACTAAATCTTCGGGAACAGGACTTGGCCTGGCCATGTGTAAGAGCATAGTCGAACAGGCTCATGGCAAGATCTGGTTTGAGACCGAGTTAGGGGAAGGAACAACTTTCCACATTGAATTGCCCCTGGCCAATTAGTGAAGATTATTCCTGGACTGATTTTATTACGTTCAGTATATCCATGAAGTTATCGGGAGAAGACGTGGCAGAAGATTGAGCAATTTTATCTCTCCATTTTTTTATTTGATCCTGGCACCGGTTGCTCTCATCCGAATTCCCATTCGAATAAACGCACCCTAGTGTTTCCGCCAATTTTTTTGAAATGCGGACAAGGTAACCATCGGGATTCATAAACATTAAATAAGGATCTGCATCTGAGATCTGCGAACAATTGCCGGGAATGTCTCCCTTCAAGCTCGCTTGTCTGAAATCTGAAATCACTTTTGTACCACTTGCTGTAGAATAGTTGGCTGCCATTTGAGTCATGTACGTAGCTTCTTCGGGCAAATTTTTTTTCCTGGATTTAATTTCTGCCCGTGCAAGAGCTGGCGCTTCCTTTGGCAAATTATTACTCGGTGGCAGAATTAATTGCTCTCCCTGGTTTCGATTCACACCAGAATCTTTTTTGGGCGAAATCTCTTTTGCAGTAATGGGCGCCTTGTCAACGGGTGCTTTGACGGTTTGGTTCAGCAATTTGAGTGCTCCAAGGGCTAAAAGGCCAATAATGCAGGCGGCTGCAGCATATTTAACAAATGGAATGATCTTGCCTTTTGAAGAAGTTTTAGAAGGAACTTTTTCCTGATCAAGGAGAGGCAAGATTTTATTCCACGCCCCGGCAGGAGGTGTGACTTCGACATTGTAAAGTTTAGTGGGATACTGTTCTTTGCCTTCGTCGTGGAGCCCTTCCTCAATTTTGCTCCATGCATCAAGGGGCGGAGTTACTTCAAGATCATAAAGTTTTTCCGGAAATTCAGCATTGATCTCCTGGTCAAGGGCAGTAACAATCCTGCTCCACACTATTCCAGGCGGATCAGCTTCATAGTTATACAATTTTCTTTTTAGTTCCTCACTCATAGTACTACCTGTTTCGTTCTTCAAGAAATTTTTTTACCAAATCCTGGAGTACTACCTTGGCCCTTGACAATTGAGATTTGCTGGTGCCTTCACTAATGTTCAACAAATCACCAATCTCTTTGTGAGTATATCCTTCTACCACGTACAGATTAAAAACGGTCCGATACCCGGGCGAAAGCTCCTGTATCAGTTTCATAATATCCTTTTCGGCGAGATCATCCAATACTGATAAGTACTTGCCCTCAACTGTGTTTTCATGCTGTTCAGTGATGGGCTGCTGATACGTTTTTCGCCTGAAATGTTCAATAGCTGTATTTACAAAAATGCGTCTTATCCATCCTTCAAAACTTCCTTCCCTGCGATAACTGCTTAATTTTTTATATACTTTAATGAAACCTTCCTGTAGTATATCCTCTGCTTCGGCGGCGGTGCCTGCATATCGTAAGCAGACCCCGTACATCCTTGGGGAAAACCGGCGATAGAGCTCTTCCTGCATTCGCCGGTCTCCCTGCAGACATCCATTTATCAAGTCGGTTTCCGAAATAATTTGGTTGCGTTCTGTATTCAAATTTTCTTTGATTTACTCGTTCTTTATTTGAATTTCTGCGACAAGTAAGCAATCAGCTTATCTGTGGCCTTTTTTCTGTGACTAAACTTATTCTTCTCTTCGATCTTCATTTGGGCAAAAGTATGGACGGAGCCAGCAGGCACAAATATGGGGTCGTAACCAAATCCCTCCTCACCTTTTTTGCTATACCCGATTGTTCCGTCACAGGCACCTTCAAAAAGGGTTTCTTTCCCATCAATGATCAGCGAGATAACTGTTCTGAATTTCGCCGTGCGGTTTTCATTCGATCCCAATTTCTTTAACAGTTTTTCAATATTCTCATCAAACGATTTTTGGTCCCCTGCATACCTTGCACTTTTTACCCCTGGTTCTCCATTTAATGAGTCTACCTCAAGGCCGGTATCCTCGCTAAAACATCCGAGAACCATTGGATCTTTGTCCGCCATTTCATAAATAGTCCTTGATTTATTGCTTGCATTCTCCTCAAGCGTATTGAAAGGTTCCGGGAGATCAATCTCAATTCCCGCTTCCTTCAATGTAATGATCTCTAAAAACGAATTTTTGATCACCGAACGTATCTCATCCACTTTATGCTGATTGTTGGTGGCAAAGATCAATTTCATGTTCCCAATTAATTAAGTGACTTTTTCACACCCCAAACATCTTTCTAAGGCAAACCCACAACTTACTCTTTAAAACTTTGTCTGCCTCCAATGCTTCAAGCACTGGTGCATGCAAAAATGTACAGTTATTGAAAGGCTGTACCTGGAATTCAGGAAAACTCAGTGGCATCTCAAACTCTTCCGGCGTCAATCCAAACAGAATAGTAAAACTGCTTTTGAATTTTTCCTGCAGATCTTTATATAGAGGGGGGCGGCTGGTTGCAATATTAAAAATGGCGACATCTCCTAAATTTAATTTGCAGGCACTTAAGACAGTTGTAAGAAAATTCAACTGCTCATCTGGCAAATATGGAGTGGCATCATAACGGACAATGATTAGAATGTTCTTTTTATATTCACCCAAATACTTCGGGGCGGGAGATTTCACATTCTTCGCCACCGGACCGGTTTCAACAGTTGGCGTGGCCGCCGATAAAACGGTTTGCTTTTTCCCAGATTGTTTCACGGTCTCATTTGTGTCAACAAGACAGGCTTTGTACATATCGGCAAGCAGGGATGGATTTAATTGAATATTGTTGAGTGACATAGGCAATCCGATCAAAACGAGTCGGCTTTTTTTTCGTTTCTTTGTTTTGCAAAATAACTCATTTATGATAGAGGCTATGGATATTTCAATTACAAAAGCAAAGCACAGCAAATTGCAAGACCTGAACCTGGAGAATATTCCTTTTGGAAAGTATTTTACCGATCACATGCTTGAAGCAGATTATAAAAATGGTGAATGGACAAATGTTGAAATAAAACCCTATCAACCTTTGTCACTGGAACCATCTCTTGTGGCATTACATTATGGCCAGGCGATTTTTGAAGGCATGAAAGCCTATAGGGACCGTGACGGCAATGCCTTCATTTTCCGTCCGAAAGACAATTTCAATCGCTTCAATACCTCCGCAATAAGAATGTGCATGCCGGAGATACCCGAAGAGATTTTTGTTGAAGGATTGCGGCAGCTAATAGAGATCGATAAAGACTGGATCCCTGCGCAAGACAATCACTCATTGTATATACGCCCACTAATGTTTGCGTCGGACACAGCCCTGGGTGTAAAGCCTTCGGATACCTATAAGTTTATCATCATGTTAAGCCCAACTGGGCCCTATTATGCTGAACCCATGAAAATTGCTGTTGAGGAAAAGTTTACTAGAGCAGCACCGGGAGGCGTGGGTTTTTCAAAAAATGCTGGCAATTATGGCGGTAGCATGCTGGCAGCCACGATCGCCAGGCAAAAAGGATATGACCAGGTCCTGTGGACCGATGCCTTTGAGCACAAATGGCTGCAGGAAGTGGGGATGATGAACGTAATGTTTATTGTCAATGGAATAGCAGTGACTCCTTCCCTGGAAGACGGGTGCATACTGGAGGGAGTTACCCGCAGCAGCGCCATTACGTTACTGCAGGAGATGGGTTTGAAAGTAGAAGAGAGAAAAATCCATATTGAGGAACTGACTGATGCATACCAAAAAGGTGTATTGGAGGAAGCCTTCGGAACAGGGACGGCGGCAACCATTGCTATGATCGAAGAGTTGAAGTACAGGGATCACGTGATGCTGTTCGACGTTAATAAATTTAAAACTG
>DASYSW010000317.1:0-4384 GCA_036002905.1 Chitinophagaceae bacterium | reverse complement strand
AACGATATCCGGGTCACCAGCCGCTGCTAAGAAAGTTGGAAACCAATCATGATGTTGCACTATTTCATTGCTTATACTTCCTGCTTTTATTTTTCCCGGCCAGCGTACTAATAATGGTATGCGAAAAGCGCCTTCCCAGTTAGTATTCTTTTCACTCCGGAATGGCGTTGTTGCTCCGTCAGGCCATGTATTACTATGGGGACCATTGTCTGTCGAGTACATCACCAGGGTATTGTCGGCAATACCCATCTCGTCAAGCAGGTCGAGCATTTCACCCACATTTTTATCATGATCAATCATTGTATCATGGTAAGGTGATTGCCAGCGACCTGACTGTCTAAGGCTTTTCTTTTTCGTATGCGTATAAAGGTGCATATGAGTTGTGTTCAGCCAGACAAAAAAGGGCTGACCTTTTGCGTTTGCCTTTTGAATAAAATATTTTGCAGCCATAACAAACTCGTCATCGCAGGTTTCCATGCGCTTGCGATCAAGCGGACCTGTATCTTCTATTTTCTGTTTCCCTATCTTTCCCCAACGCTCCTCCACCTTCGGATTGTCTTTGTCTGTTGCCCAGGAATGCATGACTCCGCGCGGACCCAATTTTTTCCGAAATCCCGGGAAGTCCTTTTCAGGAGGATAATCATACATTTCGGGTTCTTCCTCGGCATTGAGATGATAAAGATTTCCAAAGAATTCATCGAAGCCGTGATTGGTGGGCAACATGTGATTTAGGTCACCCAAATGATTTTTGCCAAACTGTCCCGTTGCGTAGCCTTGATTTTTAAGCGCACCAGCGATCGTAAGAGCTTTTTCCGTCATACCTACCGGAGCACCGGGAAAACCAACTTTAGATAACCCGGTACGAAGTACACTCTGGCCGGTGATAAACGATGATCTTCCGGCAGTACACGATTGTTCGCCATAAGCATCCGTGAACATCATTCCTTCTTTCGCAATGCGATCGATGTTTGGGGTTTGATAACCCATGAGTCCGTGCGAATAGCAACTCAGATTAGAGATCCCAATATCATCGCCCCAGATGACAAGGATATTGGGCTTGTCCGTCTTTTTTCCTTTTACTTGTTCTACTTTTCTTGCCTTTGCCATTTTTTTTGTTTTTGAATTTTTAAATCAGATGGAACACAAGCGAAGTTTGTCGCTTTGAGGCAGGACTTGTTTCTCAGGGTATCATGATCATCGGATTTGTCACATTGCATTTAAATAATAAGACCACATGCACATAGTGCAAGCAAGCAAACATAGAATCCGTGGGAGGCTATGTTTGCTTGGTTCCTATGTGGTAATATTTCATCTTACACCCACATTGCCTTTCTAATTATGTTGGGAGTTCTATAACCCATGATACCATGGTTATAGCAACTCAGATTGAACCACCCTATATCATCACTCATGATGAACAGGACGTTCGGTTGTTTGTGTTGTTCACCATTCGCTTTTGCCATGTTGAAAGATTTAATGATTCACAGATCTGTTTGCGCTTGGGTTTATTCTTGGTGGCCTTCGTGTATTCTTTGTGAACTTCCGGACCCAAAAAATCAAGTCACAATGGCACGACGAGGTCCAAAGTCACAAAGGCTTATCGGGAAATCATTTTAAATTCGCTACCTCCTTTTTAACATGAATGAATTTTATTTCGTTTATTACCGTTAATGAATACACTGCAGGATGTTCCCGAATGAGAGCATCCGTTTCCATTATTTTGGTACGGTATATCAGTTTTTGATTCGTGGTTGCGAGGACTGCAGGCGATAATTATTCTTTTTTTTACAAAAAGCGAATTTGCAATAACAGCCCTGGCCGTGAAGCTTTTCCTAACGACAGGAACAACTGCGCATAAAAAGGCAAAAATGATGATCAGCGCCAGGTTCCGTTTTTCCCCGTGTTGTAAAGTTGAAGACAAGAATTCCATTCAAATGGTCTTTGGCCCAGGTAGCGACAGGTTTTTTACCTAGGCATTAATCAAACTAAACAGGGTCATCGTTGGCCTTTCAGGCGGATGGACAGGAATAAAATTCTTCTGATTCTCTTTACATATTACGCCAGTCAAATAAGGTTTCCACAGTTTTAAAACTGAAGCTTGCCCATTATTATAAAGTAGTGCAAGGAACAATAATAATCAGGCCTCGCCGCGTCCCACATAAAAAGGTGAACTTTGTTGAAGAACTATCATTATAAAATTGTTGATATGAGCATCGAGCAAAATAACGCTAGTATCAGGATTGAAAATATCCAACCGATTTTATCAGTAAAGGACATGTCTGTAATCAGGGCCTTTTATGTCGCCGTCCTTGGATTCCACGAGGGGTGACGATAATTTTACAAGCGTCACTCGTGACAATTGTGGGATTTATTTATGCAAAGGTGAACAGGGAAATGCGGGAATCCGGGTTTGGATCGGGTTTGATGGCGATATATTTCCCCGAATGAAGAACTCAAAGAAAAAGGAGTAACGATTCGCCAGTTTCCGGTCAATCATCCCCGGGCAATGGAAATGCACATCGAAGATCCTGATGGCCATGTGCCGAGATTGGGAACAGATTCTGTTAGCGAGTTTTTTTAAAAAATTAATACCTATGCTAATACATTGCCACAGAACCACAGAAACGTTCTGTGCCTCAGTGGCATTTATAAAAAAATTAGTCTTATAAAATGAGAAAACTTGTTTTGCTCGCACATACATCACTCGACGGCTTTGTTGCCGGTGCAAAAGGAGAACTGGATGATTTCGAAGCAGGCGAGGAGAATTTACAATTTGTGTGTAGCCTGACAGAAAAAGCAGACTCAGCGTTAGTCGGCCGTATCTCGTATGAATTGCTGAACAAGTACTGGCCAAATGCAAAAAACCTACGAAATGCTTCAAAAGGCACGATCGCTTATTCAACCTGGTATAACCGTGCAAGAAAAATTGTGATCTCCAAAGAGATGGCTGGACAAAATCCAGAGAATACCGTTGTTATCAGCAATGATATTCCGAATGAGATCATTAAAATAAAAAATCTACCCGGCAGGGATATACTAGTTTTTGGTAGCCCGGCCGTTTCGCAATTACTCATGCAACATGACCTAATCGACAGCTACTGGATCTTTGTTAATCCGATCATTTTTGGAAAGGGCATTCCCCTATTTACAGAAATGTCAAATAAAATAAAACTCAAGCTCGAGTCCACAAAACAATTTGGCAATGGTGAGTTTGGATTGAATTATTTGGTAAGATGAGAAAAAAATCGTCTTCTGCTCCTGAAAAAACCACAGTCGCAGACAAGCGAGAGAAAAAATTTTTTCTGTGAAAATCCGTAAAATCCGTGAGCCACCCTGGCAGACAAATAATCCCTCACAGATTTCACGGACGAAGCGCTGTATTAATTTAAGACCTCGCTTCTTGATTAGCTATTCTTTATTGATAGCAACTCTGAAAGGAGATCCTGCCAATACAACGCCTTTTTTTCAGTTTCCGGCAGGTCATTAATATTGTCGAGTGCGCGATCAAAAACGGGCAGATGGATGGTTTGCCTTCCGTCAAAGAATTCGAACTGCAAATAGATTGCTTCGAGAAATTCCTCGAGGCTCCTTTTTTTCAATTGGCCAATATAGATATTCATATATACTTTCTTTATCGAGATTCGTCTTGTCGCATTAAGCTGTATTTGGAAAGATCGACGGATTCGGTTTACGATCCCTGAGATCATCAGCCTTCTCCCTATGATATCCAAGCTAAGTGAAAGATTACCGAACATCTCGTGCTTTGAAAAACCCGTATCAGGATTTTCATTGGGCATGATCACCAGCCCGGACTCGCGATTCTTTATGTGTTTGTTTTCCATTTTCTTCGTTTTAAAAAATGAGCAGATGTTGTTTCCGGGATTCACTAATCTATTGTAGCAGTGCCGGTCCCTTTTTTAGCATTTGTAGTTCCATTCTCAGTTTTTCTAGTTCAGCCTGCATTTCCTTAACGGAAGCCACGAGTATGGGAACCAGGCTTTCCGTATCTACTGTTTTAATCTTCGCAGTACGGAATAAATTCTTACCTGCCATATGGGAATGATGCTGATAGCTGACCAGCTCCGGGAAGGCCACTTCTACATTCTCCGGTGCAAATCCATATAGATTCCCGGCGGGTAACCGGATGCCTTTCCATCTATTGGTATTGTACTGGTAAACCTGCGGTTCCAGGGTCAGTAATCGCTCCAGCGGATTGTGTATTTCTTTTACCCTTTTTCGTACAAGGCTGTCCGGAATAACCTGGGTGCGAGCATCCGGTGAAAAATACACCACAATGAATAATAGACATAGAGGCTTTATAATGGTACGATTCATATAAATAATTTTTAAGTATAGAAAAAATCGGTCGGCTTGCGACAACTAA
>DASYSW010000316.1:0-5414 GCA_036002905.1 Chitinophagaceae bacterium | reverse complement strand
CCAGCTCGATATCCTCGCGGAGAATAGCGGCATCCTTTTCACCTATTTTATCATCAAGTACCGACGCTGAAAGGTCAGTGATGCGAACCACATCTTCATCCGTCGCTTTTGTATTGGCAGTGAAAAGTAAAAGGTCTTTATCAAACAGATCATACACCCCTTTGAAGTCCTTACCGGAATTGATGGGCCAGGTCATCGGGTGTAAAGAAATTTTCAGCTCCTTTTCTATTTCTTCTAAAAGATCAAACCTGTTCTTACCGTCACGATCGAGCTTGTTGATAAAAACAATGACCGGCGTGTCGCGCATCCGGCAAACTTCTACCAGTCTTCGTGTCTGTTCCTCCACCCCATTCACACTATCGATCACAAGTATGACACTGTCAACAGCGGTCAGCGTGCGATAAGTATCTTCAGCGAAATCTTTGTGGCCGGGTGTATCGAGCAGGTTGATCAAAATACCCTTGTATTCAAAGGTCATTACCGATGTCGCAACAGAGATTCCTCGCTGCCTTTCGATCTCCATAAAATCGCTGGTGGCAAATTTTTTTATCTTATTGCTCTTCACAGCTCCTGCTGTTTGAATAGCACCGCCAAACAACAGCAATTTCTCCGTCAGCGTTGTCTTTCCCGCATCGGGGTGAGAGATGATCGCAAACGTTCTTCTTCGTTGTATTTCGTCCTGGTACTTCATACCCCTATCCCCTACAGGGGGATTTTGAATAGTTTAATGTTTAATTTTTCTTTTGGCGTGCGAAGTTAACTATTAGTAACGGTCGAAAGAAGTTTAAAACCTACATTAATTCAGTTTTAGAGTTTTTGTGTTTCCAGCTTGGGCTGCTCCGGTTAAACGTCCGTTGCGACGCTCCGTTTATAGTTCCGGTAATTCTATTCATCAATCGTGAGTCGCTAGTCGTGAATGCTGATCAATGACTCACTGACTTAATGACTAATCACGTAATGACTACTCCCTACTCCCCACTTCCCCCTTACCATTTCACCACTCACTCCTCACCCACCTACACCTGGCGCCCGTATGGCAAGCATTTTGAAGCACTGCTTATATTGATCACTTTTAAAAATTTTTTTATGGCCAGATATTCAAAAAAATCCGAGGATAAAGTGGAAAAGGCAATGCATGAAATGAAACGTGGTGAACTGAAAAGCGGCAGAAGCGGAAAGAAGGTTACGAATCCAAGACAAGCGATTGCGATTGGTTTATCAGAAGCAAGGGAAGAAGGGGCAAAAGTTCCCCCGGCTGACAATGCGAAGGGTAGAAAAAGTTCAGGACGGGGAAGAAAAAGCTCGCATAGCCGCTCGTAGTAATTCTTAAAACTAAAAAAATGATCGCCGGTCAGATCTCGTGTCGGCGATCTTTTTTATTTCTTTAGGCCCCGAATCGCAAAGCTAAATCGTGAGAGGAATACTGTCTAATGACTCAATGACTCTAAACTCCCTCATATCATCTCACTCTGAAGCAACGGGTTTTTTACCGAATCTTTTTTTTCGTGAAATTCTTTAGCGGCCTTTACAAAATGTACAAACAAAGGTGCCGGTCGCTCTACTGTACTCTTCAACTCCGGATGATATTGCACGCCAATAAAGAAAGGATGATTTGGTAATTCAACAATCTCAACAAGACCGGTTTCGGGATTGATGCCACTGGTAATCATACCATGTTGCTCGAATTGTTCAAGATATTTATTGTTGAATTCATAGCGGTGGCGATGACGTTCGCTTACTTTCAGGGTTCCATAAATTTTGGATGCCAGTGTTCCTTGTTTTATTTCGCAGGGATATGCACCGAGGCGCATCGTTCCCCCTTTCATCGTTATCTTCTTTTGCTCTTCCATCATGTCGATCACCGCATCATCCGCCCCGGGGATCATTTCAGTGGAATGAGCCTGCCTGATACCCAATACGTTTCTTGCAAACTCAATGGCTGCCATTTGCATTCCAAGGCAAATACCAAAGAATGGCAAACCCGTTTCCCTTGCATATTTTATCGAGGTGATCTTTCCTTCAATGCCACGATTACCGAAACCCGGCGCTACGAGTAATCCGTCAAGGCCACCCAATTTTTCCGCTACATTTTCAGGTGTGATAAATTCTGAGTGTATGTATTGTACCTGCACTTTGCATTCATTCATCGCGCCGGCATGTACAAATGATTCAAGAATTGATTTGTAGGCGTCCTGCAGCTCGACATATTTCCCGATAAGGCCAATGGTGATCTTTACTTTTGGATATTTTAGTTTATCAAGGAACTCTTTCCACTTTGTAAGTTCAGGATCGTAATATCTTTTTATCTGGAGTTTTTTCAAAACGATCAGGTCAAGTTTCTCATGCATCATTATCAATGGCACTTCATAAATAGTGTTTGCATCAGCTGCCTCAATAACCGCTTCGGGTTTAACATTACAAAATAAAGCGATCTTTCTTTTCAGATCAGCATTCAATGGTTGCTCAGTACGACAAACGATCACATCGGGAAACACCCCACTTTCGCTGAGCATTTTTACAGAGTGTTGCGTCGGTTTTGTTTTTAATTCCTTAGCCGCCTTCAAATAAGGTATAAGGGTAAGATGTACCACGAGCAGATCTTCTTCAGGCAACTCCCATTGCAACTGGCGAACAGCCTCGATGTACGGAAGGCTTTCAATGTCACCAACGGTACCTCCTATTTCCGTAATGACAATGTCATAGTTTCCTGATTTACCTAGTTCGGTCATTCTACGTTTTATCTCATCAGTGATATGCGGGATCACCTGCACGGTTTTTCCAAGGTATGCCCCTTCTCTTTCTTTTGTGATCACTGTTTGGTAGATACGACCGGTTGTAACGTTATTTGCTTGCGAGGTGTAGATATTCAAAAAGCGTTCATAGTGGCCAAGGTCAAGATCAGTTTCAGCGCCGTCTTCAGTGACATAACATTCACCATGTTCATAAGGATTTAGTGTCCCCGGATCTACATTAATATATGGATCAAATTTCTGAATGGTTACTCTAAGCCCTCTTGCCTGTAATAACTTGGCCAGAGAAGCGGCAATAATTCCTTTGCCTAATGAAGAGGTAACACCACCGGTAACAAAAATATACTTGACCATAAAACCCCCATCCGCCCAGGCGGAGTTTTAAAAAGTTAAAAAAAAATATTTTTCTTCAAGCTATCTAACCTAACTCAGCCTCGGTTGCCTGCAGCGATAAATTCCAGTAAACTTATTCTAATTTGACCAGCGGAAATCCCAATGATGACTGGGATAAGGAGGTCGTACAAAACTAAACGAATTTTTTGTTATTCTAAAAAACTTATCCCGTTGCTGTGGATAAGCAAGCTTTGAAGACGGTTAATTTTTTGACTACGATCATCCAAAAGCAAAAAACCCCGCCGAAGGTGGGGTTTTGCTGACATGACTCAAATAAAAAATTATTTTATTGATACCGGCACCGAAACATTTTCCCAAACCAGCGCAAAACCGTTCTTATCAATTACATATTCCATGCGTTCCTGCATCGCCTTTGCCTTTTGTGGTTTCACGGTCACACGCAAAGCGTCTTTTGCCGGATCTTCACTGGTCGAGCCATCATTCTTTATTCCCCATTGACCGGTCTGCGTATTGAAAATCATTGTCCATTCTTTCTCTCCCGGAATAGCATAAAAGCTATATTTTCCTGCTTTCAAAGGTTTCCCCTCTACTTTAATATCTTTATCGGTTTCAAAAATGGTTGCGGCGTTAGCACCTGCCCTCCAAACTTGATTATAAGGAACCAATGCACCCCAGATCTGACGTCCCTTCACACCAGGGCTGGAATAACTAATTGTAATGGTAGCACCGTTGACTTTGCCCGTTGCCTTTGCAGGGGGGCTGGCCTGATTTTGAGCCCAGAGTACGGAAGAAAATAACATGGCGGTCACTGTCAAACTAAGACATTGCACGATCTTTGGCTTTTTCATTGTTAATAATTTCGTTGTGATTTAATATTTGTCCGTAATAAAGTTAGCAAATTGCTCAAAAGACGGTCACAAGAAAAAACGAAAATTAACCACTTATCACAATACGCGCCTCGGCCTTAACTCATGCTCAAAAAATGCTTTTTATACATTTCAAACAGCTGTTAAAACCAATCATTTTACTTTTTAAACTTATCGGCACAGCCTTCTATGCAGTTTGGAACGGGTGAAAACAGAAGTTCTCTCGCAATCGTATCAATTGAATATCTCATCATAATAGTCCCTGACGACGTAGAAGTTGGGGCGAACGTGACCGTCGCGCTGTCTAAAATTTCGAAGTGATTTGCGTCGCTCAAAAAAGATTGGCAGGGAATGAATGTGCCGTCAGATTTAAATTCAATTGTCTGGTTAGAAGGGCTCACGGGGTACCACTCGCCAGGCCCACCGGTACTTCCATAGTGCTCGGTGTAGGTCCAATTGCCAATTAAACTGTCTTCGATAGGCTCAATGGTCTTATCAACCGATTTTTTGCACGCAAGCGTGATAAACACTAAAACAAGACTAATAAACTGAATGGGTTTCATGCAATTCGTTTTGCATTTGACATAGTCCCCTTGAAAAACTTGTTTGGCCTGATAAATTTATTAAATCATTTGCGACCATACCAATTCTTGTCAAACGCATACTTAACTTAATTTTGAAATAAATAAGATCAATGAACGAAGAATTTATAAACGAATTCACGGCCCAGGCCATCCATAGATTAGATGAGAACACTCCAAAACTTATCGCATGTGTTCGCGAACTTGACGATGCTGAAATTTGGAAGCGACCCAATCCCCATTCAAACAGTGTTGGCAATATCATTCTCCATTTATGCGGAAATATCAGGCAATATGCTATCTCATCACTTGGTAACAGGAAAGATGTCCGGCAGAGAGATAAGGAGTTTTCGGCTGACGGAGGTTATTCCGCGTCAGAGCTCATGAAAAAACTTACTGATACACTTGATGAAGCAAAAGGCATCATTCAAAATATTACTGAAGCGGAACTTTTACGCAAAAGAAAAGTGCAGGGGTATACTCATTCCGGCATCGGTATTATCATTCACGTCACCGAACATTATTCCTATCACACAGGGCAGATCATTTTCTGGACCAAGCTTTTAAGAGATAAAGACCTTGGTTTCTATGCTGGAGTCGATTTGAATGCGAAAAATGAAGGCCTCACCTTCTATCCTCCTCTCCAATAGAGAGCACGCGGTGCTTTCATCCTTAGGCCAGGCCACTCGTTCTACCACATCAACGATAGAATAGCGATGAGCGTTGAGGTGTTGACCGTTTGTTAGCATTTGAGTGAAATAGATATTCCATTGTTTGGCCTCCCTCTCCGTTGCAGAGGGATTAGAGGGTAAGGCCTGCTTTCATTACAATTGCCTGGTACGGCAATAAATGAATTTTGTCTT
>DASYSW010000315.1:0-6298 GCA_036002905.1 Chitinophagaceae bacterium | reverse complement strand
TTTTCGCAATTAAAAGACGAAATGGAGATGCACATGCAGAAAGAAGAACTAATTCTTTTTCCGAGAATAAAGGAGGTAGAAAACAACCAACGCGGTGCGTTCGGCCTGCAAATACCAATCACAGTAATGGAAGATGAACATGAGCATGCAGGCAATCTTCTCAAAGAGATACGTGTTCTAACAGACAATTATAATCCTCCCATTGATGCTTGCACAACATATCGTTTGAGTTTTTGCTGCTTTGAAGGCTTTCGAAGCAGATCTGCATCAGCACGTCCACCTGGAAAATAATATCCTTTTTCCCAGGTCAATTAAACTCTCAGAACCTGAACAAGATTGCCAATGTTGCGTAATTAAATAAAAATAGCCGGGAAATTTATTGCGATAACCTGCTAATTGTTTTGTCATTGTTGAAACCGATTGCAGGTTTTTTGGCTTAGCACAATCAATGCTATCGTGAAGATGGAAAACAAAAACTCGTCGCTGATTAAGATCATCTTTAGTCGTGATAAAGGCAAGCATCTTCACAATTTGTTCAAAATACATTTGTGCCTCGAATCAAATTGATCACTAAAGAGATTATTATGAAGAAAAGTTTTATTATTTTAATTGCCATGTTCACTGTATACTCTTCTAACGCTTGTGATATTTGCGGATGCGGCGTTGGAAATTTTAATCCACACATGTTCCCTCATCTTGCCCAAAAGTTCATCAGTGTGGGATATAACTATCGTTCCTATCGGACCAATGCACATGATGACCTCGGCAATGAGATGCTGAATAAGGAATACTACAACAGTATTTCCCTGACAGGCCAATTTACCATTGCGCGAAAAATTGAGTTGATGGGATATCTCCCTTTTCAGTCAAACGTGCAAAAGGGACCTGAAGGAAATAAGACCTTGAATAAATCGGGCGACGCAATTTTTCTTGCGAGCTACAGGCTTGTCGATCATCTTTCTCCCGGCAATCAGCTTCGCCAGACTTTTGTTGCAGGCGCCGGTATTAAATTGCCAACAGGGAGCTGTCAATATGAAGAAGGCAGTGAAAAAGAGGTTGATAATCCAAATTTCCAGGCAGGTACTGGAAGCATTGATTTTTTGCTCAATGGCGCCTATTCTCTTCGTTACAAAAAGTTTGCGATGAGCACGGGCCTTACCTACAAGATGAATACGTCCAACAAAGAGGACTATCGTTTTGGAGACCGGCTGCTGACCGTTATGCAATTCAAGTACGTGAACGATTTGGGCAACATCTCGATAATACCGAATATTGGCGTCGTCGCTGAAAAGATGAATGAAGATGAACTGAGCGGTGTTGCTGTTGATCATACAGGTGGATATAACATCCAGGCGTCAGTCGGTCTTGATGTAAACAATAGAAAGATTGCAGCTGGTATATTCTATAACAGGCCGGTGAAACAAAACCTTGCCATGGGCCACATCGAAGCAATGCCGGGTTTCAACGTTCACGTCAGTTTCATGTTGTAATTTCCTGATATGAATCATGCGCAGACCTGTCGGGGATCAGGTATGACGACGAATTACAAGGTTACTTTTATCACCGTTGTGTTGACAATAGTTTCCATTCTTGGGGTTACCGTTTAAAAATGCAAGACTGCCCCTGGTTTTCCAGGGGTAGTTGCTTTTAGGATCTGTCCAAAAGTAGCATGAGACTATTGCAAATTACAAGTGCAACATTCCCGTCTGACCCCACCAACTGACCAGAAACAACAAAATGCCTGATGCTCCTCATTGGTATTCAATTTGACAGGGAGTATGTTGCATAAAAAATAAGTATGAAAATCCTGATAGTTTATGGGACGACCGAGGGACAGACGCGTAAGATATCCCATTTTATGGAAGCTATTTTGAAAGATGGCGGTCATGAAGTGAAAGTTGCGGATGCTTGCGATACGCCCCCGTCTCCTTCTTCGTATGATGCTGTGATCATTGGTGCGTCGGTCCACATTCATAAGTACCAATCTGCCGTCGTCCATTATATTAATCACCATATTGAAGCGCTCAACAGGATACCGGGCGCATTCTTTTCTGTGTGCCTCGCTATTGCTTCTGATCTGGAAGAAGAACACAGGGAAGCGAGAAAGATCACAACTGATTTCCTGGAGCATGTTGGTTGGAGACCTCTTATGACTACACAGGTCGCAGGAGCACTCAAGTACACTCAATATGATTTCTTCAAGAAGCTTATAATGAAAATGATCGCAAAAAAGGAGGGTCGTACCACCGACACTTCCAGGGATTATGAATATACTGACTGGAATGCCGTAAGAGAATTCGTAACAGAGTTTCTGGTGAAGATAAAAATTCATCCAATAGCTGTCGGAAGTGCAGCCCGGGTGATGTACTAACAAAAAACATTTTAAATTTTTTATAGGATGAATATTGACCCGACCTTGTTAAGTAAGTATAATATTCCCGTACCAAGATATACGAGTTATCCCACCGTGCCCTTCTGGAATGAAAGAATTGATACGGAACGGTGGAAGCAAGTTTTTACTGAGGAATTCTCAAGGATAAATCTTGAATACGGCACGAGCTTATATATTCACCTGCCCTTTTGTGAATCCCTATGCACTTATTGCGGATGCAACAAGAAGATCACCACCAATCATAGTGTTGAAGAGGACTATATCGAAACTATTACTAAAGAATGGAAATTATACAGGCAATTGATGGGCGGACCTCCGATTATCCGTGAAATCCATTTGGGAGGCGGTACACCAACTTTTTTCTCTCCCGCTAACCTGGAATTATTAATTAATTCAATTGTCAACAGGGCAGTTGTTCACCCTCATCGTGAATTTAGCATCGAGGGTCATCCCAACAATACGACAAAAGAGCATCTTAAGTCCTTATACGGTCTGGGATTCCGTAGGATCAGCTATGGTGTTCAGGATCATGATCCCATAGTCCAGAGGGTGATCAATCGCATACAGCCACTTGAAAATGTCAGGAAAGCAACCGACGAAGCAAGAGACGTTGGGTTCAAGTCAGTGAACTTCGACCTGATCTATGGATTGCCCAAGCAAACTTTACCGGGTATTGAAAAAACAATCCGGCAGACGATAGAATTAAAGCCGGACCGAATTGCGTTTTACAGTTATGCTCACGTGCCCTGGACCAGCCGCGGTCAACGCTTGTTTGACGAGAACGATCTTCCTTCAGCCAGGGAAAAACTTCAACTGTACTTAAAAGGCAAGGAGCTCCTTACTGCGGCCGGCTATATAGACATTGGCATGGATCATTTCGCTTTACCGGGAGATGACCTTTATAATGCATGGATGGATGGAACCTTACACAGAAGTTTTATGGGCTACACAACGCACCGGACCTCTTTTCTTTTGGGACTTGGGGTTTCGAGTATAAGTGACATTGGCGTTGCATTCGCGCAAAGCGTAAAGACTCTTCACGATTATTATGAGGCTATTAATAAAAATGAGCTCGCCATAGTCAAAGGATATTTTTTGAACGAAGAAGATATCTCATTCAGAAGATACATTCTCAACATCATCTGCCGGGGCTTTACAACAATAAACCCCACCGATCTGCCTGTTATAAATGAATTATGTTTTCCTGAGTTGCAAAAGTTAGAGGCAGATGGATTGATCAAATGGAATGAAAAAGAATTGATTGTTACTTCCCGCGGCCGTCATTTTATCAGGAACATCAGCAGCGCTTTTGATCTTCACTTACAGCGAAACAGGTCCGAGATAAAGCCGTTATTTAGCAAGGCGATCTAGCATGAAGAATGCTATTTCGTAATGGTCATTTAAAACTATTTCCTAAAGAGCGAAATTGATAGAACCTTTTCTTTGAGTCTGCAGGCTTAAGCTTAAATGAAACAAATTGAGAATGGTGGACATCATCAAGAACAATAGCTGTTCTGTGATCTTTTTTTAGGCAAGATAGATCAGCATCGCCAATATGTATACCTTCTGCATGCCGTATGTACATTGCCCAGGCAGGTAATTCACGAAACATGGAGAATTCAGGATAGGTCGCAGCATTCTCCGGTATGCTGTCAAGTGCATTCAACGAAACATTCGCAAATTGTGGATTGCCACCCCCGGGATGCGTTATTTGAATATTCTTGATCGACACATTGGTGACCGGTGAACCAGGTAAGCCGGTAATAATTACTGCGGGCGAAA
Source organism: Chitinophagaceae bacterium (assembly GCA_036002905.1). GTDB lineage: Bacteria > Bacteroidota > Bacteroidia > Chitinophagales > Chitinophagaceae > VBAU01. The sequence goes on along the minus strand of DASYSW010000315.1, from coordinate 2,124 downwards.
TATTTCTCGGCATATTTTCAATGGGTCCTTCAAATTCATATCCTGAATCGGGTTTATTAGCGGCGATCTCCGCATCGACATGGTTAAAGCTTATGTTATTTAAAGATCCTCTCTTACCGGTGATCCGCTCTCCGATTCGCAGGAAAATAAGATTGCCGGTATGTGAAACCCGTAAGCTGTCAACCTCGACATTGCTGATAGATCCGCCATCAACTGCTTCCAAAGCGATCGCGGAACGATACGTGTCAAATATCCTGATGTTTGTTATCCGGATATTTCGAAAACCACCAAGAGAAGCGGTTCCGAATTTAATGGCGCTCGCGCTTGAACGGATGACACAGTTCCGCACATTTACATTTTGGCAGACCTTGCTTGCATCATGCGATTTCAAACAAATTCCATCGTCAGCTGCATCGAGATACGAGTTTGTCACGACTACACTATCGCAATCCACTATATCCAACCCGTCATTATTCCAGAAGGCCCTGCTGTCAACTGTAATGCTATCAATGCGAAGACGGATACACTGGTCGTATGTTTGTACCCACGCTGCAGAATTACGCATGGTAACCTTTTGGATCAATACATTTGTACAGTTTCGAAAGTAGACTAGCATAGGTCGGTTTTCTACTTCAGGACGATCATTACGAAATGCATCTTTTATCAATCCTTTGTGAACAAGATCCACGACATTCCTTGCAACCTGCCTTCCCTGGCCATCAATGATACCCTTACCAGTGATCCCAATGTTTTGCTGATCATCTGATAACACTACCGCCGTAAAAATTTGCCGGTCATAATCCAATGGGTTTAATGAACCAACGATTACTGCACCTTCAAGCAAATGCAGTGTTACGTTTGACTTAAGATGAATGGATCCCGTGAGAAACCTTCCCACATCAAAGACCAGCCGCCCACCTCCTTCCTTATGGATATAATCAATGGCAAATTGAATGGACCGGGTATTTAGTGTAACTCCATCGGAATAAATTCCAAAAAAAGAAGCGGGATAATCTTTGGCTGTACACTGGAAAAACCAGGAGCACAGAGCGATCGTAAAGAAATATTTTCTCAAAGACTCGTGCATAACTTGATTTTTAATAGATCTCAACAGGCCCCAACATCCCTATTGACTGCAATGGTTGAATTGTTGTTCCTTCATTTGTCCAGAACTGGGCGATCGGATTATCAGTAAGGCTTTTCATATAATTACCCATGATAGTCGTCAGGTAAATTTCAATACTATTATTTCCATTCTTCAAAAATTTCCCAATGTGAAATATCCTTTTGCCATACCATTTGGTTCCGGCGTTCTGGCCATTGATGAATAGTTCGGACACGCCAAACACTTTCCCAAGGTTAATCCATTCTATTTTATTTTTAGCATTTAAATCAAGATTGGTATTGTAAACAAGGCTTCCGCAAAAATTCACCCACTCGGGGATATCTTTCAAATCTTTAAGGATGTTTATTTCTCTTTTTATTGTCGCACCATTAATGTGATTCCCTGTCAATGACCACGGATTTTTGAGTTCTATACTTTTCAAATTACCCCTTCGGCGTGGTCTGTATAAGCTACCTTTTTTTTCTTTATCAAACACGAGGACCTTAAGATCCGCAGGACCCATTTCCAGTTTGATTGAAAGTCCATTTGAACGCATCTTGTGTCGTTCGCCCGTCTCCGGGTTCCACAACCAGCTTTGTTTCCCGGAAGAAATATCAGTCGATGGAACAATTTCGATGTTATAATTATCATTCAGGCTGGAATTGATGATAAACAACATTTCTGTTTCATTTGCCTGGTATCGCACCTGTGACAAAAAAGGGTTTGGTGAATCAATTCGCACATAAGGAATGATCTTGTATTTTTCCTGGATAGTCCTGAACCACCCATTGAAATTATTATCCGGCTTTTTTAGAAGGATAAAGCGATCGGGGTAAGTCTTTAATTTAATTATCCAATCCTCCAATTCCTTATCCCTTTGCAGGTGATCATTCAACCCGGGAGATTTACCAGGATATGATTCAATGCAAAAAACTCTTCCTCCCGACGTTACCAGGTCAAATAATTTGTTTGCAGTAGCCGGTTCCATCCTTTCAACCTGGATCAGAAAGACAGCATAA
>DASYSW010000314.1:0-3932 GCA_036002905.1 Chitinophagaceae bacterium | reverse complement strand
CTAGGCGAATTTCATTATCCATTTGCCTATACGTCTATTCTTTTCAATGCAGGCCTCGGTATGCGCTACACCCGCTCTCCGAAACATTTTTCAGAATTATCCATTAACCAGGGATTTTTGCGAACGATTTATGACGGTAGCGTCTATCAATTGGAACAGGATGGAAGTATTAAGGAGCGCAAATTATTCGGACGAAATTATCTCACCACTCAATTTTCCTATTCCTTGAATTATAGAATGTGCCAAAGAAATTTGAATCTATGGTTCATTCAATTCAGACCGTCTGCATGGCTGCAATATCCATATAATAGTTTTCTGAAACTTCATTTTTCCCTGCAGGCAGGGATCAGCTATGGGCTAAAAAATCACGCCTTTTCTTAATTGAAAAAATGAAGTAGTCCTTATGAAATACACTTCTATCAATGTTGCAATTTTGCTGGTGAGTTTGCTTTTTGCCGGATGCAAAAAAGAATTTGCAGGCTTGTCCGCAAACGCAAACGAAATTTTCTGGGTAACAAATAATGGGACAGATATGCCTGTGCGTGTTGAAGGAAATACTGCGTCAGGCATCATAATTTTGATTGTTCATGGAGGGCCTGGAGACGGATCTTTCGGTTACGCTGATGATAAAACGGCTCGATTGAGAGAGAAATATGGTATTGCGTTTTGGGATCAACGTAATGCAGGTAGCGCGGCTGGTAATAATAATTTGGATAGATTAAGCCTCGCTCAAATGATCAATGATCTCGAAGCTGTCGTCAAAGTGTTGAAACTTCGTTATGACGATCCCGGAATCTATTTATGCGCTCATAGTTTTGGAGGTTTGTTGGCAGCCGGTTACCTGGTAAAAGATTCGAATCAAAATCAAGTGAAAGGATGGATTGATATGGACGGGGCTCACAGCTACCCCTTGTGTGATACATCCTCAAGGAAGATGCTCATCGATACTGCCCGCTCAGAAATCGATAAAGGCAATTTGGTATCGCAATGGCAAAATATTTTAGACTATTGCAATGACCATGATCCACTTTCTTCTTATGCGATAAGTTCACAGACCGAATCGTATGCACACAGGGCTGAAGAATACATGGGTATCAATCAAGCCAATTCGATTTCACTTGCAGAAGACCCTTCAGACCAGTTGACTAATTATTTCAATTTAAACTACACCTCTACCGGGAATAATTTCCTGGAAAGCCTGGAAAGCGAAGATTATTCTGACCAATTGTTCAAGATCAGGATCTCTTCTCTTTTGCTATGGGGCCAATATGATTTCGTTGTGCCACCTATTGTTGGCCAGGAGGCAATGGCACGTTTGGGTTCATCGTATAAGGAATTGGTTTTATTTTCTCACTCAGGTCATCATCCATTGGAAACAGAAACACGTGCGGTGGAGGATGAGGTCATACATTTCATTGAGACGATTAGATAATTTGGGCGTTCGCTCTAAGCCAGGTCCTATTTTATCCTTTCCTGAAATAGCGCTAACTTCTATATTAAATTGTGAGCCATGAAAAAGATGTTCTGCATTTTATTCCTGTATTTTATTGCGGTATATGTCTCCTCCGCCTGTACCACGTTTTTCATCAACAAAAACGGCCAGATGATCTTTGGCCGAAACTATGATTGGGTCACTGGTGCAGGAATCGTGTGCACGAACCTTCGCGGATTGCAAAAGACTTCCTTGAAAATGGAAGAGGGGAACATGCTTAACTGGATTAGTCTTTACGGCAGCATAACCTTTAATCAATATGGAAAAGAATTTCCGACAGGAGGCATGAATGAAAAAGGTCTTGTCGTTGAATTGATGTGGCTTGATGGCACAAAATTTCCCGCACCCGATGATCGCCCTTCTGTGAATGTGCTTCAATGGATACAATACCAGCTTGATCAAAACAAAACTGTCGACGAAGTGATCTTAAGTGACAAGGTCCTGCGCATCAATCCAAACGGAACGCCCCTTCATTACCTCGTTGCTGATGCAACTGGTAACGTTGCGACAATAGAATTTTTAAATGGCAAAATGGTTGTGCACAAGGGAAACGAACTGCCCTTTCCGGTGCTCACTAACAACACCTACGATGAATCCATTCAGCAAACAAAGGGACTTACCAACAAAACATTCGCGGACAATTCAATTGATCGTTTTGCAAAGGCTTGCAGCATGGTACGGCAATTTCAATTGCAGGATATCAAAACCCCTGTCGTAGACTATGCTTTCAGTATTCTCAATAAAGTATCGCAAAATGACTGGACAAAGTGGAGTATTGTCTATGATCTGACACATAAGAAAATTAGTTTTAAGAGCCACGATTTTACTGACATCAAGACCGTTTCGTTCTCTTCATTCGATTTCAGTTGTACGTCTTTGCCAAAAATGTTCAACATAAATCAAAATTCGAAGGGAGACGTTGCCTCCGCATTCAAGAATTTTTCAATAGACGAAGGCAAGCCGGTTTTAGAAAAAGCCGTGAACGAAAGCAAAAGCCAGGTAACAATTCCTGACAACGCAAAGGAAGCATTGTTGAATTATCCCAGGGGTGTAAGATGTAAATAGCACGACTTATTATTTAAGGAAATCATCGGGTCTAATTTCCCATTTCACATGATCGCTTTTTTGAAAATCTACATGCACGCGGATGATATTGTTGTCAACCAATTTCAAACTATAGGAGTCATGATCCTGGAAAAGCCCCGCACCACTCCATGTCCATGGATGCGGCTGAGGAATATAAACAAATACATTATGCGATGTACCCGGGGGGCCGATCGAAGTCCCTGAGATGGTTTTGGTGCTTTTATTCCAATTTGTATTCTCTATTTCTAATGCCCCCTGCATAACATGACGATCAGTGGAGATAAATTGTGGATGACCCGTTTTTTCATGGATCGTCAGCAAGACAACGCTACCGGGTTGAATAGTCAGTTTTATTTCACCGGTTATTTCGCCAATAAATTGTTGCTTCCAGAAATCGAATGCGAGATAGGTTTTGCGTGGGTCTAACCACAACCGCTGCAATGAGAATTTCTTTTCGATGATTTGTTCCAGGCTTGAATTGAAAAAAGCAGCAATGGTCCATTCAGCAAAAAGCTTTTTTATTTTCAGTGCAAATACTGATTGCATTTTGTCATCGAAAAGATCAACAGGTGTAGCTGCTTCACCAAATGCAGGGGCTATCTTTTTAAGGATATCCAGTTTGTCCCTATCAAATTGGGTGAGCCTGTCACCCGACATCATATTACCTCCACTCAACGCAATAAGAGTTGCCGCTGCCTCCGATTGTTGGTTGTTTAAAAGATCTAAACAAACATGATCAACATCGTTTATCCATGTCCTCTTATGGAAATAATAGCGTTTTGCGGCAGCCGATGCACTGCATGCTGGATGAAGAAAGTATGTCTCCCATGCGGTGTCTGAAAAACCATAATTGACATCAGCTTCCAGGCGCATGCTGTCGATCAGCCCGACCGTAGTTGCACCGGGACCACACTCAAGTATATGGCATTTGTCACCGGCGGCTTTCCTTATTATTTCCAATCCTTTTCGATAAACCTGGGCCGATGAAAGCGTTGGATCATAATAACGCTCCGGCGCTAAAATGGACCAGGCCACAAAATCGATCTTGATCATGTCATAACCCCAGCCATTCGCAACGGTGTCAATCAGATCATGTAGCCATTTTGCTGCTTCCGGATGAGTTATGTCAAGTCCGTATCTCTTTGGAATTTCATCCGCTGGTGGCTCTGCACCTTCCTCCCAGTTCCCGATACGTTTTAAACTGCCATCTGCTTTTTTCAATAACCAGTCAGGATGTTTTTGAAAAACTTCTGTCGGTTCGGAAATGACATACGGCGAGATCCAGATCCCCGGTTTAAAACCGTGGTCTTTGATTTTATTCGCGAGCCATTTCATGCCGCGGGGAAAACGATCA
>DASYSW010000313.1:0-4928 GCA_036002905.1 Chitinophagaceae bacterium | reverse complement strand
AGGTTGGGGAGAGCGGCGTAGTAAAAACGGATTATGGATATCATTACATCGAGATCCTGGCACAAAAAGGGAGTACGCCTGCATACAAGGTGGCATATCTCTCTAAAAAAATTGAGGCCAGCGACGAAACAGAAAGAAATGCTGAAAATGCTGCTCTGCAATTTGCGGGAAATAGTCGTGACCTGAAAACCTTTGATGCTAACGTCGAAAAAGATCTGAAACCAAAAGGGATTCAGAAATTGCTCGCACCTAACATCAATTCTCACGCATACGAAATCCCGGGCATTGGCGTCTCAAGAAAATTCATAAAAGACATTTTTGATGCTGACCGCGGGGATGTGCTACAACCGGAAAGAGTAGGCGATAATTACGTGGTGGCAGGTGTTACCGAGACCCACAAGGCAGGCTTACTCACTGCTGCCGCCGGACGCACTTACATTGAGCCTATCTTAAAAAATAAAAAGAAAGCAGAAGAGATAAAAAAGAGAATTGGGAAAATAACCACACTTGATGCCGTTGCTGCTTCAATGAAGCAAACTGTTCAAACGGCAGATAGTTTAAGATTTTCCGGAGCGGGCCGCAGCCCGGTGTCATTTGAGCACAAGGTCCTCGGCGCCACTTTTGATCCGGCAAACAAAGGAAAAGTTGTTGCGGAAGCACTTGAAGGAAATTCGGGAGTATATGTGGTGAGAGTTGATGATGTAACCGCAACAATAGTTGAAAATGCCGACGTGGCGGCTCAGCAAAAAAACCTCGAATCGCAGGGACGAATGAGAATATTAATGGGCAACCAGTATTCGCAGTTTGGATATGGTCAGCAATATGATCCCGCGGCCGTATTAAGAAAAGCAGCAACGATCAAAGACAATCGGAACAGGTTCTATTAATAAAAAACACAAGCTGCAAAGACCGCCTCAACGAGGCGGTTTTTGTTTTAATAAACATTTAACCGCTGGTAAATGTTATTTTTGTGGTTGATTTTATATGAGTGAGGCCATTGTAAATAAAGTGTCGGAAAGCGGGTTGATCACACTCGATCTTGAACAATACTATCCAAGAGATGAGGTAGTATTATTTGATCTCAAGGATTTCTTGTTCATGGGTTTGATATTAAAGGAAAAAGACTTCAGAGAAGCGCTCAAAAACCTGGATTGGGAAGTTTTTAGGAATAAATATGTCGGCGTTACCTGTTCTGCAGATGCAATCATTCCACCATGGGCCTATATGCTTGCAGCTTCTTATTTGCAACCCGTTGCCAAAGACGTGATGATGGGAGATGAAAAAGAAGTTCACAAAACAGCCTTCATAAAAAATATACAGACCATCGATGTGAATGAGTTTGCGGGGCAAAGGGTCGTAGTGAAAGGTTGTGGTGAAACGCCAATTGGTGAATTTGCTTATATGGAAATTACAAAACGCCTGAGGCCTGTTGTCAAAACCATAATGTATGGTGAACCCTGCAGTACAGTACCCATATTCAAAAACCGTTGATTATAGACCGGCGTAATCCGCGGTCAGAACCACCCTCTTCTTCTAAATACCCACAACATCCACACCGGTATCACCAACATTACACCAACAGCACCGAAGAAACCATAGCGGTTATGAAGCCAGGGAATGGTTTCGAAATTCATTCCAAATATTCCTCCTATGACAGTAGCAGGAGCCAATAAACAGGTAACAATAGCCATTACCTTCATCACTTCATTCATCCGCAGGTTTACGTTGTTGATATACAGGTCCTGCATGCTCACCATCACATCACGATAGTTTTCACTAAGGTCATATGCCTGTACAATATGATCGTAAACGTCTTTAAAATATTTGGTAGTGCGATCATCCAGCAGGTCACTCTCACTTCGTTGTATGCTGCTTAAAATATCCCGGACAGGAACAAGGTTCCTTTTTAAAACGATCAGCTCTTTTCGCAATTGAGAGATCTTTGCTAACGATCTTGTATCACTCCTGCGTATTACTTCTTCCTCCAGCAATTCTATTCTCTCTCCCAATTTTTCCATGACTACAAAATAATTGTCGACAATAAGGTCGAGCATGGTGTAGCAGATGTAATCCGCGCCAGCCTGGCGGATCTTGCTATTGGGCATCCGGAGTTTATGACGAAGCTGGTCAAACACGTCACGATTTGCATCTTCCTGGAAGCTAACCACAAAATCTTTTCCCAGCGCAATGCTGATCTGTTCCTGCTCCACCGTTTTAGATTCTTCGTTGTAGTAAAGCATGTTCAACAAACAAAACAAAATTCCCTCTACTTCATCCATCTTGGGTCGCTGGTTTATGCTGAGGATATCTTCCATTAATAGCGGATGTATGCCAAAATGATTGCAGACGGTTTCTACGTCTCCCTTACGCAGGCCATCGACATTGATCCAGTTAATGCGATTGTTTTGTTGGTAGGTCAATACATCTTCCACACTATCAAATTTTTTTTCTTCGCATACTTCATTATTGTAGTCAAAAACAGTGACGGAAACTTGCTCAGCGTCTTCGCGCTCGGGGACTGCCGTGGGATTTACAACGAGGATTTCCTTCGTTCGTTGCGTCCCAAACAGCGTTGGCAGAACGAGATAACGCAGGTATTTGCTGGGCCGAATTTTCTGCATGTTCATAACATGAAAGGTAGGAAAAGATCGGTCAGAAGGGAAAGGCAATTTTATCTTAACCCGTTGTAATGATTGAAGACGCTCCTGTAGTCATCATCTGTTTTGCCAGACAAGTTATTCGCTTTAATGTATTGAATGATCTCGTTTTTTTTGTCGATTAAGACATCCGGGAGCTCTTTAAATTTTTTTACCTGGATAAAATTTCCGTTGTATAAAAGATAATATTGAAAAGAGGTGTGAACAGATTGTTCAATCGTAGCGGAGCCGTAGGGTTTGTCCTCACTCATCTGTTTTTTTATTTTCTTGAACACGGACGCTTTTCCCTCAACCAGCAACTGGTACCAGCCTCTTACCGGGCTATTGGCATTGACATATTCGCCATTTATAAAATTGAAAACAAGTTGTGCTGAAGAATCAAAAAGTATGAGTTCTTTTATTGAAGTTGTTGCGATCAATTCATTACCCTTAGGATCGCGGTAATGCACTTCATTGTTGAAAAGATCGAGCTTTAAATAAACGCCGGGAAACTGGTTATCGCCGTTGATTGCTACGGTTCCTTTCATCCATTCATCCCTGAAGTAAGGAGTGCCATCCACGATCTTTGCAAACTTCGCCGATACGACCGGTTCTCCGGCAACCACATTAAAAAAAGAAGAAGACAAGGCGCTGACATTACCTTGCGTAACGTCCACCGTTTTTTGTGCCAGCATTGAAGTCGCAGATGGACAAAGCAAAATGACGAAAAAGAGTTTCATCCCGATTCCTTTACATTTAAAAAAGGTAAAGAAATTCTCCGGTATTTCGTTTGTCAATAAGCCCACAAAAAGATAGTTTTCCCGCCGGAATACTGCGCGGCTTTCCATTTTCAGAGCAAATGCAAGGTTGCTGAGGGCGAAAAAGAGGGCAAGCCCTCTTTTTTTAATCATCGTCCTTCGCTTCTTTTTTAGTTTCGTCCCCTTCGCTATTTCCGTTTTTATTTTCTGTTGGCGATGCGGCTCCATGCCTTAGTTCGTAATGGCGAATCTGTCCGCCGAGATGCGCTGTCTGACCCATGATACCGAAGGAAATAAAACTCAGGAAAGCGCAAAGGACCAGCGATAATTTCAAGAGAGCCGGGTTCTTCCTGATCACCAGGGTACTTAAAGAGACAATCCCGGCAATCATGGTAACTATTGATCCAACCCGGGCAGTCTCCTCATGTTTTTCAATCAAACTTTCAGAAATACCTGGTAATCCTTCGACCACTTCTTCCGCGCCCTCGCCGGTTAGATAGACCGGTATTATAAACAGGGCTGCAGCGATCATGAAGTGAAGCGAAAGGAATTTTAACGGGTCGGCTCTCTTTATAAATCCATAGAGGAGAATGAGACCGCCAACGATTGAAAGAAATAAGGGCACATGATTCAGCGCCAAATGAATTTGCGACGTATTCATAATTTTTTATTTTAAGTGAACAATAAGTTGTAACCAACCATAAAAAATTATGTAATGCGGGGAGGATGAAATATCGAAAATGATCTATGATCAGGAACACTTTCAGGATAGTATGCGGGAGGCCTTTTTTCTAAAGAAAAAATTTCGACGTTATCAACTCTTTTTTCGATCACGGGCACATCGATATGTGAAATATCACCGGCCGACTTAAACGGAAGTCTGTTATCATCATTGTCATCGTTATCGTTTGGATACTCTTCACGTGCATAATGTAGTTTGATAAACTCAATGAATGAAAGGGAAGCATCTTTGTTTCGGTGCTGCAGGTAGTGTTGTACCAATAAAGGAAATCTTAGCAACTGCTGAATTTCGGTTGAGCCGCTAAGTACCAGGACGGCAAGTACGATGGCTAAAAGTTTCTTCGTCATGGTCACCGGCAATATATTCGAACCATTTGATTTTTGAATTGATTTTTCCCAGGGGGCTGTTAAAATTTTATTATAAACATAAATTTGAAATGGATCGTCACGAATGAAGGGCAGGTAAACCGCTCGACCAGACACCGGACGTTAGTAATTGAGATGATTATTTTTCTTCACCATCAATTTTGTTATAGACCTCTTCTTGTGAACGTGAACTGATATGTAATTCCTGCTGCGGAAATGGGATCTTGATTGAATTTTCTTTGAATGCGCTATCTATTGCAAGGAGTATATCACTTTTGACTCCGATGGCATCTACGATGTTTTTCACCCAAAAAGAGAGCTGCATATCAATAGCACTGCTGTTAAATTGCCTTACGATCACATTAGGTTTCGGGAACATGAGTATTCTTTCGTCCTTTGCGGGCAACTCTTTTAATATTTTTATGAC
>DASYSW010000312.1:0-10330 GCA_036002905.1 Chitinophagaceae bacterium | reverse complement strand
TTTCCGTAGTGAATATATCATCATTGAACGCCTTGTCGCCCCTCAGAAAGGTGGCCTTTTCAGCCGCGCTCAGGCCATCAAGCGGCCCGTCTAATATTTCATCATCCGCCGGAGCTTTTGGCAGGAATTTTTCACAACTCACAGCGGCAACCACCAGGGCAATAATCAAACAAATCACTGAAATTTTCTTCATAAACCTATAATTGGTCATCCAATTTTTCAACCTGTCACAATTTATTTTTAGACATGCCTAAAAATAAATTTAGCCAAATATAGAAATTATTTCTTTTGCCGGGAAAGAAATCAAATTTATTTTTTTAGAAAACGTCAGGCAGTTTGTAGCTTGTCGTGCCCATTGTCTGAATATTTCTTCCTGTATACCCCGTAAATAATCACAGGGAAAATAATAAGCGTTAGCAGTGTCGCGCTTACTAATCCACCCACGATGACTATGGCTAATGGCTTTTGCGTTTCCGAGCCAATACCGGTTGATATCGCTGCCGGAAGCAATCCAAAGATCGCCATCAACGCAGTCATTACCACGGGGCGGACGCGACTGATCGCGCCTGTTTTTATGGCCTCTGTAAGAGGCATGTTTTTGTCTAAATTTTGCTTTATCACTGAAATGATGATGACGCCATTTTGAATACAGATCCCGAACAAAGCAATGAAGCCGATACCTGCTGAAATATTAAAATTAGTTCCTGTTATGATCAATGCCAGGATTCCCCCTGCCAATGCAAATGGAACGTTCAGGAGAACAAGCGATACATCACGTAGCTTCCGGAATAAGACAAGAAGGATGATGAAAATAACGACGAGGCTAATGGGTACTACGATAGACAGTCTTGTCATAGCTCTTATTTCACTTTCATACTCTCCACTGAACTGAATAGTATAGCCCTTTGGCAAACTGATCTCGTTGTTCAATTTCTTTTGCGCCTCAGCAACGGTACCTCCAAGATCTCTTCCACGCACCGCAAACTGCACAGCCGAGAATCGCTTATTATTGTCGCGGTAAATAAATGCTGGTCCACTCTTTAATTGAATATCTGCGATCTCTTTCAATGGAATTTTTGATCCCGATGAAGTTCGTATGAGTAAATTACCGATCTCCGTTTCTGATCTGCGGAAAGGATATTGATAACGGATGCGAATATCGAATTTCTTCTCACCTTCATACATCTGTGTAGCTGCCTTCCCTCCTATTGCAAGTTCGATCTCTGCATTTGCTTCAGCCGCGGTGATACCATAAAGGGCCATTTTTGGAATATCAAGCTTTATCTGAAGTTCCGGTTGCCCCAGGTTTTTTACAATTCCAACATCTGTCATTCCCGGCACCGCTTTCAGTTTTTGATCAACCTGTCGCGATATAGCCGAAATTGTGTCCAGATTTTCCCCAAATACTTTTACAGCCTGGTTCACATCAATACCGGCAATGGCCTCGTTCACGTTATCGATGATGGGTTGTGAAAAGCTCCAGATAGTTCCAACATATTTTGATTCAAGCTTCGCTTCCATTTGCCTGATCAACTCATTCTTTGACAACTTCGATTTCCACTGTTCCTTTGGATACAAATCGACCAGGCATTCGATCGCAAAAAAACCTTTTGCATCGGTTCCATCATCCGGGCGGCCAACCTGCGAGACAACTTCCCGGACTTCCGGAAATTCAAGCAGATCGTATCGCATGCTGTCTGCTTGTTCTTTTGCCTGCGACAATGAAACGCTCATCGGCGCGTCGCCCTCAGCCCATAATGCTCCTTCGTCAAGATGAGGGATGAATTCTGTTCCAAGAAATTTCGCGGAAAAAAATGTGACTGCTACGAGAGCAATGGCTATTCCAAGGCTTAATCTCTTATTCCTCATCACCCAGTCAAATGTGCTGCCATAGTATTTGATCATTCCAGCCACAAGAAAATTATGTTTTTCCCTGACGTTCTTGCGCATCAGGCGATGTGAAAATGCAGGTACGAATGTGAGGGTGAAAAACAATGCGCCCAGCAATGCAAAACCAAGCGTATAGGCAAGCGGGGAAAACAATTTTCCTTCCACTTTTTCAAATGAAAAGATGGGAATAAGCGCTGTAATGATGATAAGCTTTGAAAAGAATATGGCTTTACCCATATCAACACCGGTGCGGCGAATAATACCAAGCTTTGCGACTTTATTGAATTTCTCCATCCCGATCTCGGCCGCGTAATAACCAAGCGCCACAAATACTCCCTCGACCATCACCACCGCTCCGTCGATAAGGATCCCAAAGTCAATAGCCCCGATCGAAATAAGATTGGCGAACATTCCCTTCGCATAAAGCATGATGAAGGCAAAAAGCAGGGAAAGAGGAATGATCAGCGAAACGATCAACGTTGCCCTCCAGTCACGCATAAACAAAAACACGATGAGTGTTACCAGGAAAATTCCTTCCAGCACATTGTGAAATACGGTATGCAGACAAAAATTGATCAGGTTTTGCCGGTCGTACACTGTTAGCATGTTCACATCAGAAGGCAGAATTTTTTCATCTAGCTCTTTCACTTCCTTTTCAAGTGCCTTTAGCACGGGCCCCGGGTCAATGCCCTTTCTCATCAATACAATCCCTTCTACAACATCTGGTTCATGTCCACGAGCAACAATACCCAGTCGGGGATTAGTTGATTCATATACCTCGGCGACATTCTTTACCAGTATAGGCGTTCCGTTAATATCTTTTATGATGACGCTTTTGATATCCTCAATACTACCCAACAAACCCACACCGCGGACAACAAACGCCTGGGATGATTTTTCAATGACATCACCACCCACATTCACATTGCTCTTATTGACCGCGTCATACACATCCAATGCAGTCAGATCATATTGAGCAAGAAGGTTAGGATTGACACTTACTTCATATGTTTTAACGGGACCACCAAATGCAACCACGTCCGCCACTCCAGGCACCGTACGAAGGTTACGATCAATCACCCAATCCTGCAGCGTTCGCAGTTCGGCGGGAGTTTTTACCGAAGAATGCAACGTATACCTGAAGATCTCATCGGTCGGACCCGTCGGTGGAGTAAGCTCCTCATCGGCTCCCCCGGGCAATTGAATGTTTGGCAACAATGCCGTTATTTGCTGCCGTGCGTAAGAGTCATCTACATCATCTTCAAATACAAGTGTAACCACAGAAAGACCAAACATGGATTGAGAGCGAAGATTGATCTTTCGTTGAACACTATTCATTGCAATTTCAACAGGGATCGTAACAAAGCGCTCTATCTCCTGCGCACTTCTTCCCGGCCAACGAGTGATGATGCGTATTTGTGTATTGGTGAAATCAGGAAAGGCTACTATAGGTGTTTTAATAAAACAAAATATCCCGATAACAGCCAGCGCTCCCGTCATAAAAAAAGTAAATAACTTATGACGCAGCGAAAATGTGATAATATTTTTTACAAGTTTGTCCATAAACTATGTATCAGGGTAATAAGTAAATTTTCGGGAGATTCTTCCGCCTCATAATTTCTTTAAAGCTGTGAATATGAACAGTCCGTTCCGGGTGACAACCAAATCGCCTTCATGCAGCGTGCTATCTGCCAAATATGTTTTGTCACTAACAGACTTGTAAACACTTACCGGCTGCATTTCAACATCACACTGTTTCTTAAATAACACAACATAATTTTTGTTGTCATCGAACAACATTGAACGTGAAGGAATCACTAGTCGCTTTTCAGTTTCTGGAAAAAGAATCGAAATGTTCGCAAACATGCCGGGTTTGAGCGTGTAATCCGGGTTGCTTAAACGGATCTTGACCGTCATCACATTTGTCTCAGGATTCAGAATGTTAGATATCCGTTCAACTTTCCCGGAGAATACTTTATCCGGGTATGTCAGTGTCGTTATCGCTGCGTTGCTTCCCTGTTTGATCTTCGCAATATCAGTTTCATACACATTTGCTGTGGCCCAGACTTCTTTCAGATCAGAGATGGTAAAAAGATTATTGGCATCGTCGGCACGCAACTCCATTCCTGTATTTACATTTTTCTCAACAATGAATCCGCTTATGGGAGCCTTTATTTTATATCCGGAACCGGTGGAATCATTGATCTCTGTGCCACCTCCATATATTTTCAATACTTCTTTTACTTTATTAAACTCAGCGAGCGCTTTTCGGTATTCGCTCTGCGCAGTGAGATAATCCTTTTCGGAGCTGACACCGCTATTACGCATGTCAGCCGTTACATCCATATTTTTCTTCGCAACTTCAAGCTCTGATTGCGCAGATTTGAATTCGTTAAAATAATTTGCCATGTCGGAGCTACGAATCGTCGCAAGAAGCTGTCCCTTCTGGACAAAATCACCCAGCGAAACCTTTACATCACCAACATGACCACTGACCTGCGGGAAAACCTTTACAACATTGTCTTCATTAAAGCTGATCTTTCCCGACAGTTTCAGATCGCCCATGACGGACTCCGTCTTCACAGTATCGATGGTGATATTTAGCATCAGGGAATCGGGAATGCAAAACCCTGCCGGATCACTATTTGCGATCTCCTTATGACCACCACACGACATCACTACTATAGCATTTATTAAAATCAAAAAAAGCTTTTTCATAACCGGATAAATTATTTAAAAATAGTTGTTCCTGTTGCCAGGTTTAGGTTTTCTAATGCATCAAGGCGGTTGTTCTGTAAATGATTCAACTCCAATTTCGAATTCTTGTAGGTTTCGTAGTAGTCAATAAATTCAAGCAGGCTTATTGTATGATTTTGGTAACCCTTTGTGATCCCGTCAAGAAGTTTCTCATAATCAGAGGTAAACTCAAGTGAAGCAGTTCTGTATAATCTGTCAGTTTCCAGCAATTGCCTGTATGCATTACTGATCTCATTTTTTACCTCCAACTCGGCCTGTGACTGCAGTTGCTTATTTGCTTCAATTTGGTATTGAGCTGCCTTGATATTTCCCTGGTTTCGGTTCCAAAATGGGAGATCAATGGCAACCGATAGAGCATTATAATTACGAACATAGTTTCCCGCCTTGTCATAATTCGCCCCCAATAAGAGGTCAGGCGTTCTCAATGCTTTTTGAAAAGAAAGATTTGATTGACTGAGTTGGACCTGCGAATATGCTGTCCTGAGATCGTAACGATTCACAAAGGCTGAGTCAACCAACTCAACATAATTAAGCTTGCTTATGTCAATCTTATTAAAGCCGGCACTCATTACCGGGTTCACCGGTCTTAGCAAGGTATCGCCCGTGAGTAAAGCGAGGTTAAGCTGTTTCTCAGTAGCCTGTTTCACAAGATCGAGTCGCTCATTTTGCAAGCTGAATTGCAAAGCTTGCAGGCGGGCCAGGTCCTTAAAAGCAATGTTTCCTTTATTATATTGAGTGGTGTAGACATCGATCAATGTTTTTAGCGACTCTACCTCTTTATCGTACACTCCAATTGCGTCACGCAAAAAATAGATTCCATAAAACGAGCTTCGCAATTCATAACGAAGGGTCCGGATCAAATCATAGAACTGGTAAAGAGATATCCGGGAATTGATCCTGGCCATGTCAATTTGCTTGCTCCGTTTTCCGGCAAGAATAATTATTTGCTGAAGTGCAAGCGCTGTTTCGCCGGTAGAAGAAAGGTCAAACCATTTTTTTGTGTCCTGGTTGTAAACACCCTGTTCGATCGAAAAATTCGGGTTAGGATAAAGTTTCGCCTGTATGGTAGCAGCATCGGCTGTGCTTACCTGGTATTTTGAGGCAAGCAGTAGAAAATTCTTTTGAAGGAATTGGTTTTCGGCGTCCTGCAAGCTAAGATGGAGCGTATCCTCCCACGTTGGCGGGACAAGTTGGGCATCAACATTTAGATACGTGAATCCTATAACCACCAGCAACAAACAGGATAGTTTCTGTTTCTTGTATTTCATTTCAGGGATTAAAAATTGACAACTGTGTTTATTTGTTTGAAAACGCCAGGGCGTTCCAGGCAAGCAATAAACAAGGGAGCAATAAGAGAGTAGGTAGGGGAACTAAATTTTGGGGGGAGGTCCCTGGATGTCGAGAGAAACGGAAATCAGTTTCTTTTCAATGTAAAGAGGAAAATTTCTATCACTGAAGTTGAAATTATCCTCCTTTGCGACGATTGGCTGTGGAATTATGCAATTGGGAAGTTTAACCACGTGAAAATAACGCGCATTGTCATCGTCACTGTCTTTGATCGGCTTATGTTTTATATGAAATGTGTTGGCCAAGTACTCGACAAGGCTATTTACATCTTCATGCTGCTGGCCATTTTTGTCAAAAACATCTACCTCGTCAATTTGCGCAATAAACATCGAGAAGTTGATATGCGACAACAGGACTATAAAGGCAATTATTTTCATTGCGAGGCCAAAGATATATGTATGACGGGCACTTTTAATAGTGAAATCTTCTTTAAGACTTGTTAAAACGAAGAAATAATATCTTTTATTTCGTTGATATTACCGAAGGTGCCGCCCCATGCAAAGATGGGCTGTTCCTTCCGAATCACCCAATACAGAAGTCAAACCGAACATCAGTGCAAATCTGTGCAATCTGTGAGCCACACAATCTTATCTCGCAGATTTCACAGATGACCACAGAAAGTTTTAACCCAGGTTGATACAATTGGCAAGTCTAGAATGCAACGCTTACGTGCGCCACGCCTTTGACTCTTTCCCTGGTTTGGTTTTCAGCGAAGTTTTGTGCGAGCGGTAACTGAATACCAAGCCCCATTGCCATTCTTTTAAAACTAATTTCAGTTCCGATCGAGCCCTGTAAAATTTTTCCGCCGGTAAGATCTACTTTATTGTTTGATAATTCACTGTGTTCGGTCTGCTCATACAATAGCCCAATGTTGGGGCTTATTACAACCTGGTTCAACGGAAATATATAGTAGAGAAAAGTCCCTGCTGTGAGTTTGTCGCCGAATTTATATCCTTCAATATTTTCTGAATTAATCTTATAATTTACCGTGGTATTAATGCCCAATTTGTTGAAACTAATATTATACATGCCGTTCAATAAAAGGTCAGTGCTGCCTGAGCCAAGCTGTGTATTCGCTATTGCTGCCACATCAGGGTCATTGGGATCTATTGCAAACTTACCTGTAGGCAACTTCACGCCGGCGCCCAGCCACAATTGCTGCGAAATATTTTTATTGGTTGTAGCAAATACCTTATAATTCACCATCAAAGCCGCATCGCCCAATCCCTTTAGGTCAGAGGTTCCTTCGTCAGAAACCTGGTGGTTGATGTTATAAGGAACAAAGGCCAGGAGCTGAAACCGGCTGCCCAGGTTCAGGCCTCCCCAGAATTCTACCGTTTGATAAAAATCCTTGCTGAATTGGGTTGGGTCATCATTTAGGCTCGTTTGAAAACTGTTGAAATGGTAGCGCATACCAAAAAAACGTTTATCGAAGTGAGGCAAAATGCCAATATAGTAATTGCCCAGCCCACAACCACAGATTTCGCAGGCTGTAGTCCGCAAAAGAATTAATGGCAAAAAAAGAGTAAAAAGAAATTTTTTCATTTTGTATTTAATAGAGGATAAAAGAATAAATAGGTTACAGAATAACCAGGGAATGGAACTAAAAGAAAGACATTAAGAACATGGCGGATGGAAAATAGAAAATGACAGGTTTGTCAACTTGGCGTCAGGGTAATTAGAGATATATTGATGAGAGACCGAGCAGGCAGGAACATCGATTACCATGTGTGAACACCAAAAAACATCTGATTTGTTGTCGAACTTGCGTCCAGGGTTTTGCTGATCTCTTTTTTCTTCTTGTCGCAATTTTTTCGCCAGGATGCATTTTCCATTGCAATGCAACATTGGCCTATGTCTATTCTCGCAATATTTTGAAGCGATGCCGGATTGGTTGGCATAGAATCCAAATACAGTGAAAGCCTGTTGAAAGGTTTGAGCAAAAAACGACAGCAGCAGCAATATGACTCCAAAAAACTTTATCACGATAAATTCGCCGCAAAAGTACTGCCATTTATCGATTGGTCTGGCCTCTTTTCAGACTCAAAGTATTACCCGGTTTTGAAAAATCTCTTCCCGAAATGTTGAGCTGGTTGGTGCTCACAGATTCCACAGATTTCCACTGATGTCTAATCTGCGTGAATCTGTGTAATCAGTCAGGTAATAAATTTACCGAAGTACATTAATGCGCTTGTGATCCTACGGAGTGAATTACCAGGGAATTCTTTTGACTTTTGAAAAGGATTAGAAAATACAATCCGTCTATGACATCTACTACTGAGCAAAATGATGGCCAGTAACCAGGAATATGCGTGCCTACTAGAAAACCGTTATGATGACATATGTCCCACACCCCATGGAGAATAATGCCATAAGCTATTGCATAGCCATTTCGCATGTACCCGATAAGGGCCGCGAAATAAAACAGTAATGAGACTGTTATTTCTAGAATAGTCAAGCTTACGGGGTTGTCCTGTAGCGAGTATCCCACATAAATAAATGCGATCGCAACTAAGATAGTTGCAGCCATCAGCTTCACAGGAAAATATCTCGACAATATTCGTGTAAGAATGATTGTTGCAACTCCTATAACGATAGCAGAAATAGTTTCGATCATTTTTATATTTTTAATGAGGTGAAGTATTTCCCAAAGGTCTTGTGATGCGAGATAATGCTATAGACAAATGAATGTCAGAAACAGACAGGTTTTCATACCGTATTCATCATACTATTGGGAAGGCTAAGTATGCCGGGTAGCAGAGCTTTTTACCTGCTTTAAAAGTCTTTGTAATTGTCTTGGTGTTTTGAACCCACACCTGGAGGCAATATATTCAATTGTAAAATCGGGATTATTCAGCATCGTCTTTGCAAGCTCCATGCGTAGAAGCGTGAGGTATTCGTGTATGGTAGTTCCTGTTTTCTCTTTAAAAACGCGGCTTAAATTTCTTGGGCTCATAGCGACGAGCGAGGCCAGTTCTTCAATGGAATTTTCATCCGCGAGGTGTTCGATCAGGTGATCCTGGACCGCGTGAATACTCGGGTTAATGTGATTTCTGTAATCCAGGTAAATGCTTTGTTGTGTATGATCCTGGCTCCTCCTGTGATATACAACTAATCCCCTGGCAACTTTATGAGTAAAGAGCGGCCCTTTTAATTCTTCGAGTATGGCCAGGGCAAGGTCAATCCCGGCACTAATACCAGCGCTGGTGTAAACATTGTTGCTCTTCTTGAAAAGTATGTCTGAAATTACCTTTGCGGCAGGAAACTCTGCTTGCATTTCCTCAATTCTTCTCCAGTGTGTAGTGCATTCCGTATCTCTTAATAAGCCTGCATGGCCCAATGCAAAAGCTCCATTGCAGATAGAACAGACAAATATTCTTTTCTCCGAACATTGCTTTAACCAATAAAAAAAATCTTTCTCAACTTTAAAACTCATGCTCCTGACATACTTATCATCCATTCCAGGCATAAATACAAAATCCCCTTCGCGTAGTTCAGCTTCCGTGTAATTCCTGATGTTGTTAAAGGGGAGCCCGCATGTACTGGTGATTTCATCTTTGTAAGAATAATACTCCAGTGATAATTCATATCCATTAAATTTTGCTTCGGTAAATACCTGGGCCGGCCCGGCGAGATCCAATATCTCAACGGACGGAGGGATTATGAAGGCCATCTTTCTCATCTTGTCATTTTGAATGTTAAGTTATCCCGCTTTCAGATTCCACTTGCAAGGGTCATAATGCTAAAAAAATTTCTCCAGGCACACACAACATCCATTGGTGTCCGCCTAATGCATATGATGGTGCGTGTGCTGCGCCGGCTTTTCCACATAAGGCTCGCTTCTATCAATCACATCAAAGTTGGCCATCATTCCTGCGGCATGGTGTTCTAAAATGTGACAGTGATACATCCATGTACCCGGGCGGTTATCAGGTATCCATGCGATCTTAACTTTCGTCCTGGGCTTTATATTATAAGTATCCTTCCACGCCCTGTATTCGGGTTGTTTGCCGTTCTCCTCAATAACCTGGAAGAAAAATCCATGTAAGTGGAAAGGATGATCCATCAAACTTACATTGTTTATTGCCCAGACCTGCAGTTCGCCGACCTTAACGGGTTTGTCGTTGACGTGTGTATGACCATTTACCTTGAAATCCATTCCGTGTTTTAGCGAGGGTCCTACTGACAGCCTTATTTCCCTGGTGACAGGCGCATCCTGGCTCGCAATCGGCTCAATCTTTCTTAATGTCCCAGGAATAAACGCGATCGATTTTTTGCGCTCTCCAACCTTTACCATTGCAAACGATTCACGTTTTGCTTTCAGAAAGGTAGTTCT
>DASYSW010000311.1:0-2192 GCA_036002905.1 Chitinophagaceae bacterium | reverse complement strand
AAAGTTGGCTGGTGATCACCGACATCAAAGACGCAGATCTCACTTCAAAAGACATCGTTTCAAAAACCGTGGCTGCATTTGCCATTATGCAGCCCTTCGTAAAATTTTTAAACAGGCCTTTACAATAGCCCTGCTTTCTTTACCTTAAATGACGCTGTTAAACCTTATGCCTGTAGTTGATTCTGCCAATACCATTTTTCAAACTGCTGCTGCATTCATCAACCAAACCAGCAGGCATTTATTCCTGACCGGGAAAGCAGGTACCGGAAAGACTACTTTTCTTAAACATATAAAAGAAACATCCGGAAAGAAGATGGCGATCGTGGCTCCTACCGGAGTTGCGGCGATCAATGCCGGCGGAGTTACTATTCACTCCCTGTTCCAAATTCCACCGGGTACTTATCTTCCTTCGGGCCGGGGCCTTTTCGAAACTTCGAATGGAAAAATCTATAATAATCATACGCTGTTTAAGCAAATGCGGATGAGCGCAGATAAAAAAGAATTATTGCGTGAACTTGACCTCCTGATCATTGATGAAGTGTCCATGGTCCGTGCTGATCTTTTGGATGCGATTGATACGGTTTTAAGACATTTCCGCCGGCAGCCACTGCTTCCCTTTGGTGGTACGCAGGTGTTGTACATAGGTGACCTGTTTCAATTGCCGCCTGTTGTAATCAATGAAGAATGGGACTTGCTAAAAGATTTTTATCGTAGTCCTTTCTTTTTTGACGCACACATTGTCCAGGAGTCTCCGCCGGTATACATCGAACTAAAAAAAATTTACCGGCAGAGTGATGACGCTTTTATCAGGATTCTGAATAACATCCGTAGCAATTGCTGCACAGAAACGGATCTTACGCATTTGCATAATTATTATAAACCGAATTTTTCCGCCGAGCAAAAAGACAATTATATAACACTCACCACGCACAATGAGAAAGCGATCGCAATTAACAATTCCGAGTTAAGAAAATTGCCGGATAAACTTTATCAGTTTAAGGCAGAAATTGGGGGTGAGTTTAATGAGCGTTCTTTCCCGGGTGAAGAACTACTACAGCTAAAAAAGGGCGCCCAGGTAATGTTCATCAAAAATGATAGTGGGGAGAACAGGCGATATTATAATGGGAAGATCGGGTTGATACATTCCATCGATGAAAAGGGAATCCAAATAAAATTCTCCAACGAAACTTCTTTGCTTACCCTGGAAAAAGAAACATGGAAAAACATCCGCTATCATTACCAAACAGAAAAAGACAAAATTGAAGAGGAAGAGTTGGGAACATTCACCCAATATCCTATCCGGCTCGCATGGTCCATTACCATTCACAAAAGCCAGGGACTCACCTTTGATAAGGCCATCGTTGATGCAGGCTCTTCCTTTGCCCCCGGGCAGGTATACGTCGCATTAAGCCGGCTTACTTCTTTGAACGGTCTCGTATTAAAGTCCCGCATTTATCCCCACTGCATACAAACCGATGAAAGGGTTCTTGAATTTATCAGCAATGAATGGCCTGAAGAGGTACTCCACCAGGCACTGAGAAAGGAACAGCAACAATATATCCGCGATTCCATGCTACAGGGTTTTGGATGGGAAAAACTATTAGATACTTTCCGTGAACATCACGAAGAATATGGACATCGAAACCTGCCAAACCTCAATGCCTGCATCACCTGGTCATCAGGAGTGATCGAAAAAATAAAGATTCTGCAAGACACAAGCGTCAAGTTCAAAAAACATTTGGAACAATTTTTTGAACGTTGTGAAGAAGATAACTATAAGCAATTGCATGAAAGAGTTCAGGCCGCCGTCAATTATTTCAATAAAGAAACAGATGAAAAACTATTGGTTTCCCTGAACGATCACATCAAACTTACAGAAACAAAAAGTAAGACAAGAAAGTACCGGAAAGCACTTTATGAGCTAAAGCACCAGGTTGAACGGAGGAAATTTCAATTACAAAACCTTGGACATATATCAAGGATCATGTATGAATCACATAGCGCCGATGATATTGTAAAGGCTGCAGAGGCTTTGCAAAAACCATTTGTGGTTGAACCAATGAATGAGCACAACCTGGTAAACAAGAAATTAGAAAAAGGAGAGACGCACCGTATTAGTTTGCAAATGTTTAAAAATGGAAATACCATTCCAGAAATAGCTAAGGAGCGTAATCTTACGCTTGGTACTATTG
>DASYSW010000310.1:0-4647 GCA_036002905.1 Chitinophagaceae bacterium | reverse complement strand
TGAAGAGGAATTTTTCAAATTCTGTTCGCTGATCGATTTTACATCGGATGTGATTTAGTCTCACCATCACATCCCAGTGCTTTAAAATCTGTGCTCATCTGTAGAGTCAGTGAGAGAGCACATTGCTCATGCAGTTCACACCTGCCTGCCGGCAGGGATTTTCACTGAAAGAGCTATGAATTAACCTCATAACTTTGCAAATCAAATATGATCTTATGAAAGAAGTCTATATTGTTTCAGCCGTTCGTACCCCGATTGGAAGCTTTGGAGGAACATTGAAGGATATTCCAGCCACGAAATTGGGAGCGATCGCCATTAAGTCAGCTATTGAAAGAGCAGGTGTTAAGCCGGACCAGGTTGAAGAAGTATTAATGGGATGCGTGCTGCAGGCAAATCTCGGTCAGGCGCCAGCGCGACAGGCGGCAAAATATGCAGGTCTGCCCGATAACGTTATTTGCACCACAGTCAACAAAGTCTGCGCAAGTGGAATGAAAGCCGTCGCACAGGCCGCCCAAAGTATAATGCTTGGCGACGGTGATATTATTGTGGCGGGTGGAATGGAAAATATGAGCTCCGTTCCTTTCTATGTCGAAAATCTTCGCTGGGGGAATAAATACGGTGATACAAAATTGATTGATGGTCTCGCGAAAGATGGATTAACCGATTGCTATCATGGCTATGCCATGGGTTGCGCAGCCGATCTGACTGCGGTAGAACACAAAATAAGCCGGGAAGAACAGGACGCATTTGCGATAGAAAGTTATACCCGAAGCCAGAACGCATGGACCAGCGGGAAGTTTAAAGACGAAGTAGTGACTGTAGAAGTTCCCTCCAGGAAGGAGACAATCAAATTTGATAAAGACGAAGAGCCCTGGAATGTAAAATTTGACAAGATACCGGGATTAAAGCCGGCATTTGGCAAAGATGGCACCGTAACTGCCGCCAATGCGAGTACGATGAATGATGGCGCTGCGGCTCTTGTATTGATGAGCAAAGAAAAAGCTGATGAATTAAAAATAAAACCAATTGCAAAAATTACTTCGTATGCGGATGCTGAACAAGCCCCCGAAAAATTTACCACCACACCAAGCTTAGCGGTGCCCAAAGCCGTAAAGAAAGCTGGATTAAAGATGAGCGACATCGATTATTTTGAATTAAATGAAGCATTCAGCGTTGTAGGAGTTGCGAATATTAAATTAATGAATCTCGACCCTGCCAGGGTAAATGTCAACGGAGGCGCAGTTTCAATTGGCCATCCCCTGGGAGCCAGTGGGGCAAGAATTATTATTGCGCTAATCAATGTGCTGGAACAAAATAAAGGAAAATTTGGTGCTGCTGGAATTTGTAACGGTGGCGGGGGCGCAAGCGCAATGGTTATAGAGAACGTCTAAACAGGTCAGCACTCGCAATGTCATTAGAATAGTAAAGAGCCCTGGTATGTGTGATACCTGGCTCTTTACTGTTGAAAATTTATTTTGAACTCAAATCGGCCCTGGAAAAAAGAATTTCACTCCAGCGGCTCTCAACATATTTTGAATAGTCGGCTTGGTAAGTATCCCAGGCGCCCTCCCCATAGGCTGCGTTATATCGCTCTGCCATAGATTTTCTGAAACCACCTGCGAGCTCTTTCAAACCTTCCTTCAACCTACTAACCGTTGCAATTTGGGGCTCGCCCGAGCCTACCACCTGGTAAACGGCAACATTCTCGTTACCATCCACCCACACTTTTTTCATTTTCTTAACGAGGTCCAGAGCGCCTCGTATCATGCCCGGCTTTGGGAACATATGATTAATAACAATTTTATCTGAATAACTCGATAAAGGAACACTGCTGAGTGAATCTACATAAACAGCATATGATGATTCGTATTTGGTTGCAAGAAAGATTGAAACATTCTTATTCCAATCATTATTGTGATCAGCTCCAAGATTGCCTCTGCCATCCAGCGCTTCCCAACTAGTTGGCCCTTCGGTGACCTGGTATCCTCCCGCGTCCGGTCCTGATTGAATTTCAAATACTCTCCAGGTCCAATCACCTTTATGATATTTTTGCGCATGTGCTGCTAATGCCTTCTCAAATTCCAAAACCTTGTCGGTTTTTGGAAAATACCTGCTGGAATTGACGACATTTTTTGTCTGGCTCATTCCAAAAAAAGGAATAAGCAAAACGAAGAAAAAAATCCTTCTCATGTTGGTTTTATTTTTAGGTGAATAATTGCGAGGAAGCTTAAATAAGGAGGAAGAAATGGTAAGGTATGAAAAATTAATTTAATAAAGATTATACACGATTGGTGGAATACAATTTTCCGTCAACGCAAAATGCCAAACAGCACATGTAACATCTTTATCTGTTCCTCAGTGTTACCTCGTTGCGTTTCTATATTTACATACACCAAATTTTTCTTACCATAGTAAATACTGAGTGAGCCATCATCTATCGCTTTCATGCTGTTCTGCAAAACCGCGTTAAATCCCCGCTTCTTTATTCCTTTGAACATTTCATTATTGTTCACAATAAAGAAATTGTCGGGATCTCGTTTGGGATTTTTATACCATTTTAAGACATCCTTTGTAGTACTCGACCTATAACTATTAATAGAGTAACTACCATTTTGGTTATTATGTACAGCCACGAGCGTGACAACAGATTTGGGAATTTTCTGAAGAATAAAAGCAGCAAATTTTTTTACCGAGTTCAAGG
This sequence comes from Chitinophagaceae bacterium, assembly GCA_036002905.1. GTDB lineage: Bacteria > Bacteroidota > Bacteroidia > Chitinophagales > Chitinophagaceae > VBAU01. The sequence goes on along the minus strand of DASYSW010000310.1, from coordinate 1,946 downwards.
CTGCAGGTGTCACCGTTTTATTCATGTAGTGTAGATTCTGAGAACGACCTTTCGCAGTAAAAATGCGGTTAGGATCAAATTGAAATTTCTTTCCGCCTTTTTTAAAACTGACCAATCTTTCTCCATTGTTCTCTAATTCGATCAGGATTCCCCCGGTCTCCAGGAGTATTTTCTTTGCCGCTTCTGCCGAAGAAATCTCGTCGTCATGCAAATGAATTATCACAAGGCCGTCTCGACTTCCATACCGACTTACGATAATCTCGGTGGAATCCTTACCCCAATCAAAATAGTAATTTTTGACGCGGGGAGTGTATACTGAAGAATCGGTTTGGGAAAAACAAAAACTCGAAATCCATAAAGAGGTAAGGAGCAATATGATCTTTTGCATCGCAGTGGAAAATACAGAAGTATTCTAATTTCCTCAAAATCCTTTCAAATCCCGGAAGACTCAATTATAATTAAGATTCCAACTCATTTTTCATCTTGGCCATGACATCTTTTTCTATCATCTTTTGAGCCAGGATGATCATATTCTTAAATGCCTTGGCATGAGAAATACCATGGCCAATGATGACCGGCTTTGCAACACCAAGTACCGGTGTACCGCCATAGTTTTCAAAATTGAAGCGATCAAAATATTCATGCTCGAGATTTTGCCTCTCACTGATCTCATAAAGTGATTCGGCAAGCTTCAGGATCACATTGCCCGTAAATCCTTCACAAACGATTACGTCCGCGGAATCAAGCAAAACGTCGCGACCTTCAATGTTGCCAATAAAATGAATGTGTTTATTTTCTTTTAGCAACGGGTAAGTCGCCTGTGTCAAAATATTTCCTTTACCCTCCTCCTCTCCTACATTTAACAAAGCAACGCGCGGCTTGTCGATACCGAGGATCTGTTGCACATAAACGGAGCCCATTACGGCAAATTGGTTCAACTGCTCCGGCTTACAGTCCGCATTCAATCCCACGTCGAGTATCAGGCCGGTCTTGCCATTTTCCTTGGGAATAACGCTTGAAATAGTTGGCCGTAAAACTCCGTCGATAGCTTTTATGCTAAACAATGCACCCACCAACATAGCCCCCGTATTTCCGGCGCTTATGAATGCATCAATTTTTTCCGCCGCTAATAGATAGAATCCTATGGCAATTGAAGAACGCTGTTTCTCTTTTAATGCCTTTGTAGGATGTTCATGCATATCGATCACCTGCTCAGCGTGAATCACAGAGATTTTGGCTGTCGGTATTTTAAAGTCCTCTAAAAGAGTTGTTATTTTCGATTCGTCACCGATCAATGTAAGGTGAGCAGAGCTGTTTTGCTCAGACAAATAATGCGATATACCCTTTACTACTTCCAATGGCGCAAAATCGCCGCCCATCATATCTAAACCAATATTCATTAATAAATCTCTCCCGGGGGAGTATTTTGGACAAAAGTAAAATTCCAAATTCCAGTTAAGCTTGTCAACGGAATTTGGAACTGATCACTTGTAGGTTTTTGAAAGTTATTTTTTTTCAACGGTTTTGTCAGCTACAAGTCTACCCTTGTAATACAGCTTCCCTTCGCTCCAATGAGCACGGTGGCGCACATGTATTTCACCCGTTGTACCATCAGTACTCAACGTGGCAGCCGTTGCCTTGTAGTGCGTTCTGCGTTTAGCACTTCTCTGTTGACTGTGTCTGCGTTTCGGATTTGGCATATCTTATATTTTTTGTCAGTTGTCAATTGTGACAGTGTTCCGTTCACAATTCACTATCTAGTTGTCAAGATCTCTAAACTTTTCTAACCCCTTCCAAATGGGGTTTTCTTTTTTCTCCGCTTTTTCTTCCATTTTCTTCAGCATATCCTTTGCTTCTTTATTGCAATATGGCCCATCCATATTTTCATAGTTGCAGGTTTTGTGCATGGGTATGCTAAGGTTTATGAACTCGTAGATCCAGTTCTC
>DASYSW010000309.1:0-2545 GCA_036002905.1 Chitinophagaceae bacterium | reverse complement strand
GTTTGACAATGGATTCCTGTTCACGCCGCTGCCGGACGGGATAAGGTATGAGAAATTCAACCCGAAAATATTGTACTTAATCCCTATACCCATCGTAAAATATTTGCGGTTTCCCTTTGTTGCGTCTTCCCAGAAATAACCTGTACGCAGAGCAAACTGGTTATTATACCAGTACTCACCACCAATCGAGAACTGAAATTCTTTTATCTCTTCGCTGGCACCACCGGGTGCATCGCTAAACGAACTGAACCAGCTGTTCACCACCCCCTGTTTACGATACGCTTCCAAAGCTGCCTGGTCTCCTTCTGCCGGAGGTGTTGGCACCAGCAATTTATTGACATCAACCCCGAATGATATTTTGTTTTGTTCGTCAAAGACCTTTGTGTAAGTCGTGCCAAAGCCGAGGTTTGCCGGAATAAAGTCTTTTTGATCGGCGTTATCCGTGTAAGCGATCTTAGAGCCAAGATTGGTCAATGCGGCACCGAACGCCCATCCGGTACCTATGTCATTTTTACCCTCGTAGTAAAATCCAAGGTCACCGGCTATTGCCGTCCCTGCTTTGTAGTTCGAACCATTTGTTGCCGCACCGCCAGCAAGATTTGAGTAGATGTATTTCAATCCTACGCCCATCCCCATTTTATCCGATAATTTGCGCGAGTAGCCCACATCGATTCCAAATTCCTTGGGCCGGAATGAATTAAGATCATTTCCCAGATTATCCGTGAACTGGATATTTCCTAGGCTGAAATAGCGAACGGATCCGTTGATCGCCTGGTTTTCATCAAATTTATAATAGCCTGCCAATGAAGCAAGGTATACATCATTCAACCCAAGGTCCTTTAACCACGGGGTATAGGTAACACCAATGCCTGCTTGTGATTCATTAAAAGGGATCTTGGCAAGATTATAAAAACCAGAATTCGCATCAGGCGACGTAGCTACGGAGAGGTCTCCCATCCCGCCTGTTCTGGCATCCGGAGAAATTCTTAAAAAAGGAACGGCCGTAGTCACCACATTCAACTTATTTGTCGTCTGTGCAGATCCTACTATTACAGAAAATACGAATGCAATTCCTAAACTGAGCTTCGAAGCAGTAAATCTCATCATCAGTGAATTTAAATTGGTGCGCAAATATAGCGGCTTTAAAGTTTTACCTTAAAATATTGGACCGCAGGGGATGAGCAACTAAAGAATAACCAATTTTTCAAGTTTTTCTTTCTTCTTGCCATCAATTGAGATCACAGTAAGCCGGTATAAATAAACGCCCCGGCCCAGTTTATCACCAAATTCGTCACGCCCGTCCCATTCAACTTCACTAGAACGATTCCCTGCGTCGTTTATTGTTTGTTTTATCGTTTTTACGACTTTGCCGGTCAGTGTAAAGATTTGAACCTTAACTTGTAAATTCTGATTGGGTTTGTTATGTTCAAACCAGAACTGAGTTTTAGTGGTAAACGGGTTAGGATAATTCAAAACATGATTTAAAACAAGTTCTTCGTCCTTCTCTACTGTAAAGTCCAAAATGTATTCCGATGAATTATCCAGCACATCCCATGCCTTAATTTTCAAAGAGTGGATTCCTGCGGTCAACACAGGCAATTGAAAATGAACGCTGCCTTGCTGATAACTATTCAGATCTGCCTCATAAAAGTCATTCAGAATAAAATATTGACGGTTATCATTGTCCAGCGTGGCGACGATATCATGACCTATCCCGGCCCCCGCAGTGTTAATTCCCGATGAGTCGCTAAGCTTCACGATCAGAACAGGGTTTTCATTTGTAATACTTCCACTTACAAATTTTTCATCGTTCAGGTAAGCCTTGATAACCGGCCCTTCTTTGTCGCTTTCGGTGTTATTTCCAATCCCTCCAATTATGAAATTTGTGAAATAGCCATTGGCGTCATTGCTCCGATTGTCAGCGTACAAACTCAGTTTTCCGTGACCGAATTGATAATTTATGTCCTTTGGTACTTTAAAACTGAAGGAGAATTTTCCATTTGTAACTGACGCTTTGCCTTTGTATAACACGCTATTCTGGGCTTGGAAGGACACAACCTGGCTGGTGGGATCATTTGCCAGGGTATTCACAGTTTGTGGTTTATCAAGAACGACAGGATAAACAGTTCCGTTAAAATCCGCCAGGAGATTATCAGCTAAACCAGTGACCTCACCTTCCATGACTACCTTATCAGTAGCCCGAATCGTATCGGCCTGGGCTACAGGAATGCCATTCAGTTTTGTTGCCCGGATCTTTAGAAAAGGATAAGCGATCGTGAGTGCAGGGTCTCCAAGCAACGTGAACTTTCGGTTATTGGCAATGTCTGTCGAGGTTTGATATGTATAATTTTTTGCGGCCAGGATCGACTCACCGAGACTTTTGTAGGATCCGCTGGTATCCCGCTGCAGGGCAAATTGAAGATAATTGTTATTAATAATTCTATTGCTGAAAGAAAATACTACCCTCGTTGTCGTCATCAATGCAATACCTCCTGTCTTCGCGCGAAGCAGGATATTTTCGCCTAATGAATTTATGGCCGGGTTA
>DASYSW010000308.1:0-14738 GCA_036002905.1 Chitinophagaceae bacterium | reverse complement strand
ATCCTGGCTGACGAGCCTACAGGAAATCTTGACTCCAGCAATGGTAACGAGGTGATGCAGTTGCTTACTGACTTGAATGAACAGGGAACAACCATCGTGATGGTAACGCATAGCGAACACGACGCCCGTTACAGCCATCGCATTGTGAGAATGCTTGACGGACAGACCGTGTTGGAAAATATAATGGTGTGATGTTCGTGAGTGGTGAATGGCGAGTGGTGAGCAGGATGGCAGATACAAAAGAATTCTCCCATTCACCACTGACCACTGACCATTCACAAAAAGTATAGCCATGATTATAAATTATTTGAAAATCGCCTCCAGGAATTTATGGAGGCATGTGGTGTTTTCGTCGATAAACATCGCAGGGCTGTCTGTAGGCATGACAGCCTGTTTTCTTATTTTTTTCTTTGCGCGTTTCGACCTAAGCAATGATTCTTTTCATAGCAAGGACCGCATTTTGGTAGCCACAGGAATTTTAGCCACTCTTGCTGCCATATACACAATCAGCTTCTGGATCAGCCGGGCGTGGCGTGGCGAATCCCGTAAAATCTTATCAAGTGATTGGCTTAAAAAGCGCTTATGATCAGGAACTTCTTCAAAATAGCATGGCGTAATCTATTACGAAACAAAGGTTTTTCGTTTATTAATATTTTCGGACTCGCAGTGGGTATGGCAAGTACCATACTCATCTTACTATGGATCCAAAATGAAATAAGTCACGAACGCTTTCACAAAAAACTTGACCGAATTTATACACTGAACAATCGCGATAAATTCAATGGTGAGTTATGGGCATGGAATACAACTCCAAAAATTCTTGCACCCACGTTACAGCAGGACTACCCTGAGGTTGAAGAAGCAGTGAGAGTAAGTGGTGCCTCCTTTCTCATGTCAGTTGGTGACAAACATTTGATCGAAAGAGGCAATTTTACTGATCCTTCCTTCTTAAAGGTCTTCAGTTTTCCTCTTGTAGAAGGAAATGCGGCAACTGCCCTGGGCCAGATGCACAATATTGTGATCACAGAAAAGTTTGCAAAGAAATTTTTCGGAAATGAAGATGCAGTAGGAAAAATCATAAGGATCGACAGCTCCGATAATTTTACAGTAACGGGGGTGATGCGTGACCTGCCCAATAATACCTCTTTCGATTTTGAATACCTGCTTCCCTGGAGTTACATGACAAAGATCGGGTGGGCCGACAGCTCATGGGGAAACAATTCGATTCAAAGCTACGTGTTGCTCAAACCAGGTGTGTTTCAAGAAGCGTTTAATGCAAAGATCAAAAACGTTACCATCGATCACACAAAGGGGACTGGTGATTCATCCACCACCCAGGTGTTTACTTACCCTCTCAAAAATCAGTGGCTGTATTCAAAATCGGAAAACGGAAAATATGTCGGGGGAAGAATTGAAACCGTAAGTCTTTTTGCCGTTATTGCTGCGTTTATACTCCTGATTGCGTGTATCAATTTTATGAACTTAAGTACGGCGAGAAGTGAGAAACGTGCAAAAGAAGTAGGGATACGCAAAACAGTGGGTGCGCAAAAGCGATTTCTTATCACACAATTCATTGGCGAAAGTGTTCTATTGGCCTTTTTTGCGTTTGCTCTTGCGTTAGCTGCAGTTGAAATAAGTTTACCTTCCTTCAATAACCTTGTTGGAAAAAAATTGTTTATTGACTTCGGGAATGTCTATTACTGGCTCTTCGCCCTGGCATTTATCTTTTTCACTGGCATTCTTGCCGGCAGTTATCCTGCATTTTATTTATCATCGTACAGACCTGTCCAGGTTTTAAAAGGCACATTCAAAGCAAGTCACGCCTTGATCACTCCTCGTAAAATATTGGTGGTGCTGCAATTCACATTCGCGATTGCCCTGATCATTTGTACCATCATTGTTGAACAACAGATCAAATATGCCCAGAACAGGGATTCGGGGTACGTGCAGGATAGGCTGGCCTACACCTTTATCCAGGGTGATGTCGACAAATATTATCAGTCAGTAAGAAATGAGTTAATGAGCAGCGGCGCGGTAACGGCCGTTACAAAATCCATGAGCCCTATCACCCAGCGGTACAGCGATGGTTGGGGCTGGCAATGGACTGGAAGCACAGAGGATGACCTAAAGACCGATTTTGTAAGAATGGCGTCCGATGCGGATTTTGTAAAAACGATGGGTGTGCATCTAGTGGAAGGCAGAGATATTGATGTTTATAAATATGCCACCGATTCAAATGCTATGCTTTTGAATGAAGCTGCAGTAAAGGTGATGCGCCTGAAAACCCCCGTGGGTACTATTGTAAATGCCGACGGAGGGCAATGGCATGTGGTTGGCGTGTTAAAGAATTTTATTTACGAGTCTCCGTATGAAAAAGTTCAACAGCTTGCAGTCTTCGGTGCTAAATCATGGTTTACTACGATCCATTTTAAGTTGAATTCTTCGATCTCAACAGAGAGGAATTTACAGGCAATACAAGCCATTTTTAAAAAGTACAATCCGCAGTATCCATTTGACTACAAATTCGCCGACGAATCTTATGCTCTGAAATTTCGGGAAGCAAGACAGATCGGAACATTGGCTGCGTTATTCGCTGCTCTTACCATCTTTATTTCCTGCCTTGGCTTGTTTGGATTGGCAACCTACATGGCTGAAAATCGCATTAAGGAAGTTGGAGTTCGAAAAGTACTCGGTGCATCTGTATTCACTATCACAACATTGCTTTCAAAAGATTTTTTGAAGCTGGTCATTATTTCATTGGTCATTGCATCGCCCGTTGCGTGGTGGGCAATGAGCACCTGGCTGGAAAGATATACGTATCGCGTCTCTATCGGGTGGTGGGTTTTTGCATTGGCCGGGCTACTGTCCATTGCGATTGCACTCATTACGGTAAGCTACCAGTCCATTAAGGCAGCCATCTCTAACCCTGTGAAATCGTTGCGAACTGAATAGACAGCTACGAGCTGTGAGCCACGAGCTCAGAGCCCGTGTATCGTAGCTAAAAGCTTTTTTTATGATCAAAAATTATTTCAAGACAGCGTGGAGAAATCTTTTGCAGAACAAGACATTTTCCCTCATCAACATCTTCGGGTTGGCTCTTGGAATGACATGCAGTCTTGTGATCATGCTCTGGCTGAAGGATGAAATGAACAAAGATAAATTTCACCAGAACGACAAAAGGCTTTACCGGGTGATGGAGAACCAACAATACTCAGGAAACGTATCCACTTTTGACGCAACTCCCGGCATATTGGCTGAGAATATTGTAAAAGACATCCCCGATATCCAGATGGCCAGTCAAATGCTGTGGGAAGAAGAGCCACTGTTCACCGTCGACAATACTTATGATAAAGAAAAAGGTCGCTTTGTTGAAAGGGATTTTTTACGGATGTTCTCTTTTAAATTGACAAAAGGTGATCCGGCAACAGCTCTTGCGCGGCCTGATGCTGTGGTAATATCAAAAAAGCTTGCCGAAAAATATTTCAAAGGCCAGGATCCTATCGGAAAAATGATCCGGATCGACAACATGGACAATGTAATAGTGACTGGCGTACTTGATGAGATACCTAAATCATCCTCCCTGACATTTGACTTCCTGATGAGCTTCGAACAATGGCGCAAAAAAAATGACTGGGCAAAGGAATGGGGTAATAATGGACCTCGCTGCTATGTGATGCTTGCTCAGAATGCATCTATCGATAAAGTGAATGCCAAAATAAAAAATTACATCAAAACAAAGAATAAGGACAGCAACGTAGAATTATTTCTTCAAAACTACGGAGAGTCTTACCTGTATTCAGATTGGGAAAATGGAAAACAAAATGGCGGACGAATCGAATATGTAAAGATCTTCTCTATTGTTGCCATCATTATCCTGGTCATCGCCTGTATCAATTTCATGAACCTCGCTACTGCACGTTCCTTACGTAGGGCGAGGGAGATCGGTGTCCGCAAAGTAGTGGGTGCCGGTAAACGGCAATTGATCGGGCAATTCATCGGCGAGTCATTGTTTGTTTCATTTATCGCCATTTGCTTTTCTCTAGCGATCGTGATCTTGTTATTACCTTCATTCAATACCCTCACTGAAAAACATCTATCCATTGACTTTACAGAGCCTTCGTTCCTTCTTATACTTCTTGGTCTTACGGTGGTAACGGGAGTCATTTCCGGTTCCTACCCGGCCTTGTTTATGTCGTCGCTAAAACCAATCATCGTGTTGAAAGGCCTTCTCAAGTTTAGACCGGGCGCCACTTATTTCAGAAAAGCTCTTGTCGTTTTTCAGTTTTCCCTGTCGATCATTTTGATCCTTGGAATGATAGTGATTTACCGGCAGATTGATTTTATACATAACAAAAATCTTGGTTTTGCGAAGGAAGATCTCTTGTACATTCCATTGGAAGGAGAGTTGCAAAAAACATATCCCACATTTAAAGAACAATTACTGAAACAGCCCGGCATCAAATACGTCACCAGTGCACAAAGCAATCCTCTCGAAGTGGGCAGTTCAACAGCTGGTGTACGCTGGCCCGGAAAAGACACTACGAAATTGATCCTGTTCAGCAGCAATCCCATCACTTATGACTACATAAAAACAATGGGTATACAAATGGTAGCAGGAAGGGATTTCAGCAATGAATACGGCCTTGATACGATGAATTACCTGGTCAATGAAGCGGCTGCAAAAAAAATTGGTTACAAAGATCCCATTGGCAAAGAACTAACCATGTGGGGTGATAAGGGAATGATCGTTGGTGTGATGAAAGATTATCATCACAACTCGCTGCATGTACCCATCGAACCCCTGATACTTCGCCTGCACAAAATGAGCTGGGGTGGCACTTATTGGGGAAATGTCATCGTAAGGACAGAGAAAGGGAAAACAAAACAGGCAATCGCCAGTATAGAAAAACTTTATAAACAATTCAACCCCGGTTTTCCCTTTAAATACTATTTCACTGATGATGAGATCGCGAACAGGTATAAAGCAGAGTATACAGTGAGTAAGCTTTCACGCTACTTTGCGTTTCTCGCCATTTTTATTTCCTGTCTTGGTTTATTCGGCCTGGTCACATTTACGGCCGAACAAAAAACAAAAGAAATAGGAATTCGCAAAGTACTCGGAGCATCAGTAACGGGAATTGTTGGAATGCTTTCAAAGGATTTTTTGACGCTGGTGCTTATTGCAGCAGTGATCGCTTTTCCTGTTGCGTGGTGGGCAATGCATAGGTGGCTAAATGATTTCGCTTATCGTGTAAATATCGGGTGGTGGGTGTTTGTGGTCGCAGGAATACTGGCGATGCTCATCGCGTTGCTAACTATCAGTTTTCAGTCTATCAAAGCGGCGATTGCTAACCCTGTGAAGAGTTTGCGAACTGAGTGATCGAGCCACAAGCTGCAAGCCATAAGCTTATAGCTTGCAGCGTATAGCTTAAAGCTTTTTTTATGATCAAGAACTATTTCAAAACAGCCTGGAGAAACCTTGTAAAGAATAAAGGTTATTCATTAATAAATATTGGCGGTCTTGCTATTGGAATGGCTGTGGCTATGCTCATTGGCCTGTGGATCTATGATGAATTGAGTTTTGATAAATACCATAAGAACTACGATCGCATTGCACAGGTAATGCAACACAATATTTATAATGGAGAAATAGGTACGCAAACTGCAAATCCTGCAGAAATGGCCGGCGAGATCCGGAGAGTTTACGGAAGCGATTTCAAGTATGTATTACAATCATCCTGGAATTTTAACCATACTCTTACTTACGGCGATAAAATGTTTTTGAAACCGGGAAGCTTTTGGGAGCCCCAGGTCGCAGAAATGCTAACCTTGAAAATGCTCAGGGGGTCAAGAAACGGGTTGAACGAAATTCATTCGATCCTTCTTTCTAAATCCGTAGCGGAAGCCTATTTCGGAAAAGATGATCCGCTAAATAAGATCTTAAAGCTCGACAATAAGGAAAATGTAAAAGTAACCGGCGTTTATGAAGATCTTCCGGAAAACACTTCATTCAAAGACCTGAAATTTATTCTTCCCTGGGATCTTTACCTGAGTATGAATCCATGGATCAAGCAAATGGAAAATCCATGGGGAAGCAACTTCACTCAAACCTTTGCGCAGGTCGCAGATAATGCCCACATGGAAAAGGTTTCTGCGAGGATCAAAAATGTAAAATTCAATAAAATGGCAGCAGAGGACAGGAAATATAAACCTGTTGTCTTTTTACACCCTATGAGCAAATGGCATTTGTATTCTGATTTTAAAAATGGCGTCATCTCGGGAGGCCGGATCGAAACAGTCTGGTTATTTGGAATTATCGGAATTTTTGTATTGCTCCTGGCTTGCATCAATTTCATGAATTTAAGCACAGCTCGTTCGGAAAAAAGAGCAAAAGAAGTCGGTATCAGGAAGGCAGTCGGTTCTTTAAGAAACCAATTGGTCACCCAATTCTTTAGTGAATCCGGAATTACTTCAGCCCTTGCTTTTGTATTCGCTATGGTCTTCGTGATACTCGTGTTGCCTCACTTCAATGTTATCGCTGACAAGAAAATGACCATCCCGTGGTCCAACCCATTGTTTTGGATCATCAGCATTGGTTTCACGGCGCTAACAGGAATCATCGCCGGTTTATATCCTGCCCTGTTCCTGTCTTCCTTCCAACCTGTAAAAGTTTTAAAGGGAACATTCAAGGCAGGACGTCATGCGGCCCTTCCAAGAAAAATACTGGTAGTTACACAATTCGCTATTTCGATCATGCTCATCATCGGCACTATGGTCGTTTACAAACAGATCAATCATGCCAAAGACAGACCCCTCGGGTACACAAGAGATGGACTGATCGTGACGTCGGCTAATGATGAAACACATAAAAATTTTGAAACAATAAGAACAGAACTAAAAAATTCGGGGGCCATTGTTGACATGACTGAATCCGGTAGTCCGACAACTGATGTTTGGAATACGAATGGAGGTTTTGATTGGGAAGGCAAAGATCCAAACTTAGCTGTTGATTTTCCGAACAACGCAGTCACCTATGAATATGGAAAGACAATTGGTTGGCAGATCGTACAGGGAAGAGATTTCTCAAGAGAATACGCTACCGATTCGGCAGCCTTCATCATGAATGAGTCGGCTGCAAAATTTATCGGCTTAAAGGACCCCGTCGGAAAAACGATCCGGTGGGAGAATAAACCTTACACTGTTATCGGGATAGTAAAAGATTTGCTGGTACAGTCCCCCTACCAACCCGTACGGCCATCACTTTTCTATGTTTCGAAGGAATCGCAAAATGTATTCATCATAAGGATCAGCCCTTCGCAGAGTGCGCAAAAAGCGTTAAGTACAATCGAAGCAACCTTTAAAAAATATTATCCTGCTTCACCGTTCACGTCCACATTTGTAGATGAGGATTATGCAAAAAAATTCGGAAATGAAGAGCGCATCGGTAAACTGGCCATGTACTTCGCGATACTTGCCATTTTCATTTCCTGTCTTGGGTTATTTGGCCTTGCGTCATTTGTCGCAGAGCAACGCACGAAAGAAATTGGGATTCGTAAAGTACTGGGTGCCTCTGTTGCGGGACTTTGGCAAATGCTTTCAAAAGATTTTGTTATCCTGGTGATCGTCTCCTGCGTCATCGCCGTACCAATAGCTTATTATTTCATGCATGGTTGGTTGCAGAAGTATGACTATCGCACTTCTATTCCATGGTGGTTGTTCTTTGTTTCATGTGCAGGAGCACTGATCATTACCCTGTTGACCATAAGCTTCCAGGCGATAAAAGCGGCTGTGGCCAACCCGGTGAGATCTCTTCGTACCGAATGAGCTGAAGCATTTATAATTAATAATTATTAATTAACAATTAATAATTGACACATGATCAGAAACTATTTAAAAATTGCTTTTCGCAATCTTACAAAGTACAAATTCATCTCGTTTATCAACCTGTTTGGATTGACAATCGGGTTGACCTGCTGCCTGCTTATCTTCACTTTTATCCTTCATGAGCTGAGTTATGATAAATATCAACCAAATGCCGACCGGGTATACAGAGTTACCCGGACCTTTTATAACCTGCAGAACAATTCGGTATCACTGCACCTGAGTACGATATCGCCACCTTTTGCCCCTTACCTGGAAAATGACTTTAAGGAAATTGAAGAGCTAACAAGGTTTGTCGATTATAGTCCTGCACCGGTCAAATACGGTGAAAAAATGATCAATGAAAAAAATCTCTTTTTTGCAGACGAAAAATTCTTTGACTTTTTCAAAGCCGATGTTTTGGAAGGTAATCCCAAAAAAGCACTGAGTGACCCGTATAGCATCATGCTGACAGATGAGATGGCCAAAAAATATTTTGGTAATGAGGACCCGATGAACAAGATCATCAGGGTAAACTATGGAAGGTATTTTGATTTTAAAGTCACTGGTGTTTACAAGCCCTTCCCCTCAAACACTCATTTCCATCCCAATATGCTGATGTCATTCAGCACAATGAATGATAGCCTGATCTATGGAGCAGAAAACCTTAGAACCAATTGGGGCAATAATGACTTTTTCACTTTTATTCGTTTACCCAAAGGATATGATCCCAAAAAACTGGAAAAGCAATTTCCTGCGTTTCTTGACCGGAGAATGGTTGGCCAGTACACTACCGTTAAACCTTCACAGGGAACTTCGCTTGACCTTCAGAAGCTAACTGATATTCACCTTCGTTCTCACACAGACTATGAAGCGGAAGAAAATGGGGACATCAAAAGAGTTTATATTTTCTCGGCTATCGCCTTGTTTATTTTGCTCATCGCCTGTATCAACTACATGAATCTTTCCACTGCAAGATCCACACTGCGTGCAAGAGAGATAGGTATCCGGAAAGCGGTAGGCGCGCAGAGAAAAGAGATCATGGCCCAATTTCTCAGTGAATCGGTATTTGTCTCATGGATCGCTTTGATATTTGCTTTTGCTCTTACCTGGTTGCTACTTCCCTGGCTGAATAAAGTGTCAGCACAGAATCTTGATATCAATATCCTATTAAAATGGCAGATCATCATTCCCATTATACTTGTTCCGTTTGTGGTTGGAACGATCTCGGGAATATATCCAGCAATTTTTATGTCTTCATTCCAGCCGGTAAAAGTGTTGAAAGGTTTTCTCAAAACAGGTGGTGGAAACATTTCGTTCAGAAAGGTTTTGGTGACAGCACAATTTGCCATTTCAATCATCCTGATCATTTGTACTGCTATCGTCTATAACCAGATGAAATATATTCAGAATAAGTCACTCGGTTATGACAGGGACCATATCGTTACACTTTCTTACCCATCCGAATTGAATGATAAATGGGATGCATTCCACACAGACTTACTGGCTAACTCAAACGTAAAAAATGCGGCGTGGTCAACACGCATCCCAACAGGAAGATTACTTGACAATATGGGTGCAAGCATGATGAAAGGAGATACGATGTCTCCGATAAATGTTGATATCAAATTCGTCTCTGCCGACCAGGATTTTATTCCGACGTATGACATTAAAATGGCTGCGGGCCGGAATTTTTCAAAAGAGTTTAGCACAGATACTTCTTCTTTCCTGATCAATGAGGCTGCAGTAAAAGTTTTGGGATTCAAAAAAGACGAAGATGTTATAGGGAAAGATTTTGGATACGGTGGACGCAATGGTAAGCTAGCGGGAGTATTTCGTGATTTTCATTTCGAATCCATGCATCAGCAGATAGCGCCAATGGTATTCTTTATGCCCAGGAATGCAAGAAACTACGGAAGGATATCCATTAAAGTTTCGGGTGCAAATCTTCCTGCAGCCCTGTCACATATAGAAAATACCTGGAGAAAATTCTTACCGGAAACACCGTTTGAATACACATTCCTCGATGAAAATTTCGATAGACTTTATAAAACGGAAGACAGGCAGAAAACGTTGTTCACCACTTTTGCATGCATTGCCATTTTTATCGCCTGCCTTGGTTTATTTGGCCTTTCGGCATTTGCAATTAGTCAAAGAATAAAGGAGATAGGCATCAGGAAGGTGCTGGGTGCTGATGTGAGTACCATCGTCACGCTTCTTTCAAAAGATTTTATGATCCTGGTTGCCGTCGCATTTGTTATCGCCGGACCCATTGCATATTACTTCATGAACAAATGGCTGCAGGATTTTGCGTATCGTATCGGTATGCCCTGGTGGATCTTTTTTGCGGCGGGAATTGTTGCTGCACTGATAGCGCTGATCACCATTAGTTTCCAGGCGATCAAAGCGGCGATTGCGAACCCTGTGAAGAGTTTGAGAACGGAATAATTAAAAAAGCTACGAGCTAATAGCTTATAGCTAAAAGCTTTTTCTATGTTAAGAAATTATTTAAAGATCGCTATTAGGAACTTGTGGAAGAACAAAACTTTTTCTTTCATAAACATCGCAGGACTGGCGATCGGCCTCGGTTGCTTTCTTTTAATTGCGCTATACGTATTAGATGAGCTGAGCTTTGATAAATACAATGCCAATGCGGATCGTGTGTACCGGATCAACTCTGATATTCGTTTTGGTGGGGCCGATCTGCACATGCCGGTTACATCTGACATGATGGGCCAGCTGCTAAAAAAGGATTACCCACAAGTTGAACAATATACACGTCTTTATACTTTCAATGGTGATAAACTAATAAAGAAAGGAAATGAATACATTAACGAAGAACATGTAGCTCATGCTGATTCCACTTTTTTTGATGTATTTACATTTCCGGCCATAGAAGGCGATACAAGAACTGCTCTCAATGAACCCAACACGGTTGTGATCACTGAATCAATGGCGAAAAAATATTTCAACTCAGTTGATGCGCTCGGGAGAAATATCGAAATAAAGGACGATAAAAGTGCTCTCTATAAAATAACAGCCGTTATAAAAGACATGCCCGAAAATTCTCATTTTCATTTTGATTTTCTTTTTTCAATGAAAAATGTGGATTATAACTGGGGCCAGCTTACCAGCCACAATTTTTACACATATATCCGTCTTAAAAAAGGAACGGACCCTAAAGCTTTTGAAAAAAACTTTGACCAGTTCATCGACAGGTACGTTCTTCCGGAAGCAAAGCAATTCATGAACATTAACAGCATGGATGAATTTAAGAAAGCGGGCAATAGCCTTGTCTATACACTGATGCCAGTGACGGATATTCATTTGCATTCAAACCGTCAGTTTGAATTGAGCCCCGGTGGTAACATTCAATATGTTTATATTTTCTCTGCAGTTGCGTTATTTATTTTGATGATTGCCTGTATCAATTTCATGAATCTTACAACGGCAAGATCTGCGAACAGGGCAAGGGAAGTGGGTATTCGAAAAGTATTGGGCACGGAAAAAAGGCAGCTCATTAAACAATTTCTGTTTGAATCAACAACAATGGTTATTATGGCCCTGTTGATCGCAATTCCCGCTGTCTGGCTTGTTCTTCCCCTTTTTAATGATATCGCTGCAAAACAAATGGCTGCTGGAAGCTTATTCGGTCCATACATATTGCCATTATTGATTGCTCTTCCTTTTGTGGTGGGATTAATGGCAGGCAGCTATCCCGCTTTTTTCCTTTCAGCATTTCGTCCCATTGAAGTATTGAAAGGAAAATTAAACCTGGGAGCTAAAAGTGGCTTTTTAAGAAGTGCACTTGTCGTTGTCCAATTTTGGATGTCTATTGTTATTATCATTGGAACAATCGTTGTTTACAAACAACTCCATTATATACAAACGAGGAATCTTGGCTTTAATAAAGACCAGGTATTGATTGTAAATGGTGTCAGCGCTTTAAATAAGAATATGGTGCCATTCAAGAATGAAGTGCTGCAGTTTCCCGGTGTTTCAAGTGGTACGTTGAGCGGCTATTTACCAGTCACAAATTCTTACAGAAGTGATAACACATGGTCCACCGAAGCAGTGATGACGACAAAGACAGGATTTGATATGCAGAACTGGCGGATCGATTATGACTACATCAAAACGATGGGGATGCAAATCATCAAGGGCAGAAATTTTTTAAAAGAATTCGGCGCAGACTCGAGTGCAATAATCATCAACGAGACTACAGCAAAGATCATTGGTTTTAAAGATCCGATCGGGAAGCAATTATTCAGAGCCGTCGATCAGCAAGGACATACAGGTGCCTTTACGATCATTGGAGTCGTAAAGAATTTTAATTTCGAAACGCTTCACCGGGAAGTTGGCCCGTTGGCATTTGAATTAGGGACAGGAGGAGGATTGGCATCTTTTAAAGTTAATACCTCCAACATAAATCAACTCATCGCACAGGTCCAAAGCAAATGGAAGTCAATGGCCGCAAGCTTACCATTTAGTTATCGCTTTTTGGATGACTCGTTTAATGAAATGTATCGCAATGAGCAGCGCGTGGGAAAAATTGCATTGGTGTTTTCTGCACTCGCCATTTTTATCGCTTGCCTCGGCTTGTTTGGTCTTGCAACCTTCATAGCCGAGCAGCGAACAAAAGAAATTGGAATAAGAAAAGTATTGGGCGCCAGCGTCCAGGGAATCGTCCAGATGCTGTCAAAGGACTTCATGAAGCTGGTTGCAATTTCATTTGTGATTGCTGCGCCGACAGCCTGGTATTTTATGAACAAGTGGCTGCAGGATTTTGCGTACAGAGTAAATATCAGCTGGTGGATTTTTGTCGCTGCTGGTTTAGCCGCATTGCTCATTGCTTTGGTTACTGTAAGTTTCCAGGCGATAAGAGCGGCGATCATGAATCCCGTTAAAAGTTTAAGAACAGAATAATGAGTTATGAGCGGTGAGCCATGAGCTCATAGCTAACAACTCGTAGCTAACGGCTTTTTATATGTTTAAAAATTATTTTAGAACGGCCCTCAGAAACCTTTGGAAAAACAAAGGATTTTCTTTGATCAATATCATGGGGCTCGCCCTTGGGCTGGCTTGTAGCCTGCTCATTATGCTTTGGGTAAATGATGAATACCACATAGATGCATTTCATAAAAACAAATCGCAATTGTACAGTGTGTACCAGAGGGTATACCGGGATGGGGATGTGGATGCCTGGCACGGAGGACCCGGAATGATGGCCGATGAAATGAAACGTGTATTGCCTGAAGTCCGGTATGCAACGAACTATGCGTGGAACAACCTGTACACTTTTGAAGCAAATAACAAAATAATAAAAGAGAGTGGAAACTATGCAGGGCAGGATTTTTTTAAAATGTTCTCCTACCCGTTGCTGGAGGGTAATGCAATAACCGCGCTTCAATCTCCGCTTGACATTGCTGTTTCAAAAAAAATGGCGGAAGAATTTTTTGGTTCTGCCGAGGAAGCAATAGGAAAAACGATTCGTTATCAAAACCACAAGGATTTAAAAATAACCGGGGTATTTGATAATGTACCGAAAAATAGCACTGCTCAATTCGATTATATCTTAAACTGGCAAACATTCCTGGAAGACAATGAATGGGCAAAAGACTGGACCAATAACGGGCCAACCTGTTACATCATGTTGCGCGAGGGAACTGATGCAAAAGCTTTTGAAAAAAAGATCGCACGTTTCCTTGATACCTATAACAAAGAGCAAACACCACATTTTTATCGTCGCCTGGGAATTGAACGCTACAGTGATGTTTACCTACACTCAGGTTTTGACAAACGTGGGAATATTTCCGGTGGTAGAATTAGATATGCAGAGCTCTTCAGTGTTATTGCAATTTTTATTTTATTGATCGCATGCATCAACTTCATGAATCTCACGACGGCGAGATCAATAAAACGGGCAAAAGAAATCGGGGTGAGAAAGGTTGTCGGTGCAATGCGGCTTGCATTAGTAAGACAATTTATTGGTGAAGCATTGTTCATCACAGCCATCGCGATCGCCATTTCGTTTGCACTCATAACCATTGCCTTGCCGCAGTTCAATCAGCTTACAGGAAAAGACATACAAATACCCTTCAACAATATCTCATTCTGGCTAAGCGTCGCGGGACTATTATTGGTCACAGGTTTTATCTCGGGAAGTTATCCGGCGTTGCATTTATCGTCATTCAAACCTGCGCGTGTTTTGAAGGGATTGCCCAAATTCTCAATCCGTGCATTATGGTTCAGAAAAGGCCTTGTTGTTTTTCAGTTCACACTTTCCATCATGCTGATCATTGGCACAATCATAGTAAGCAGGCAGGTAAATTATATCCAAACGCTTAACCTTGGATATGACAGGGAGAATTTGATCTACGTGCCACTCGACGGCGATCTTACTGCTAAGTATACCCTGTTTAAAAACCAGGCTTTGAACATGCCGGGTATAAAAGATGTATCGCGCATAACAGATAATCCTACGGACATAAATAATGGTACCAGTGGTGTTGAGTGGAAAGGCAAGGATCCAAATAAGGTTATAGACTTTACCTATGCTGGCGTTGGCTATGATTTTGTAAAAACAATGCGTCTGCAACTCGCATCGGGAAGAGATTTCTCAAACAGTTTTGCAACGGATTCCGCCGGTTACCTACTCAACGAATCAGCGGCCAAAATAATGGGTTTCAACGACCCGGTCTCGAAGACAATTACATTTTGGCGGCAGCCGGGTACTATCATTGGTGTCCTGAAGGATTTTCATTTCAATTCCATGCATCAGCAAATAAAGCCGCTGATACTGCGGCTTGGTGAAAATGTGGACTGGGGCATGGCCATGATAAGGACACAAGGGGGTAAAACAAAAGAAGCCCTGGCAG
>DASYSW010000307.1:0-3488 GCA_036002905.1 Chitinophagaceae bacterium | reverse complement strand
CAGTACTTTGCGGCCGTTCGCTGTTTGCATGCGTTTACGAAAACCATGAACCGATTTTCTGCGACGACGATGTGGTTGAAATGTACGTTTCATAAAATTCATTTTTTTCCCGAAGGCATGCCCTCGGAATTCTTTTGAAATACGATCCGGGAGAACGGACCAGGTTTCATTTCCTTCCCACAGGTCACCACACCCATGGTTTGTGAAAGGACGGCAAAGGTAAGGGTTTAGTACTGATTTCGCGGGATTGTGCCAGAGATTTTAAGGGATTGACCGAATGCAAAGCGGCATCGATTTAGCTCCGCAAACACCACGTGATCTTAGACTGGAATCCGAGAAAAATCGCGATATTATCCGTGGTCCAGGTCTAAATGCTTTGACTGCACGCTTGCCCCAAAAAATATACGGGCATGGTTATCAAAATCCCCGGGAGAATCGGTCGTATAAAATTCCCGCGAACTATTTTTACTGCACCTGCCTTCAATTTCCGGGTGACGCCGTAAATAATCTTCAAGACTCCTGGCTACAATTTCACCCTGGCTTAAAATTCTCATGTCGGCGGGTGAATACTCCTTTATTTTATCCATCAATAAGGGGTAATGTGTACAGGCTAATAAAATTGTATCGATCGCTTCGTCCTGACCCAGGAGTTGCTGAATATATTTTTTTACAAAAAAATCAGTGCCATGATTGTCGTATTCGTTATTCTCAACCAATGGTACCCACATAGGACAGGCTTGCTGATAAACCTTTAAACTTGGATAGAATTTTTGAATTTCTAATACATACGAATTCGAATTGACCGTTCCCGTAGTTCCTAAAACTCCCACATGCTTCGATTCAGACAAATTGCCAATCACCTCCGTCGTAGGCCGGATAACGCCCAGCACTCTTTTTTCGCGATCAATTTTTGGCAGATCATTTTGCTGAATAGTGCGCAATGCTTTCGCAGAAGCGGTATTGCAGGCAAGAATTACTAAATGACAACCTTTTGAAAAAAACCATTTGACACACTCAAGTGTATAACGATAAACTGTGTCAAAAGAACGATTGCCATAAGGCGCCCTGGCATTGTCCCCTAAATAGATATAGTCGTAGCGGGGAAGTTTTTTGACAATCTCTTTCAGTACTGTTAGTCCGCCGTAACCGGAATCAAAAACACCAATTGCATTTTGCGTAGGCATACTACAAAAATAAGAAGCCCCGAATTGTCGGGGCTTTGAAAATAAGTTCAAACAGGTTATTGATTGGGCTTCCCTGCCGCTGGTCTCTGCTGTTGAACTGCTCCGGGTGGTGGAACTTTAACTCCCAACTTCGCTGCCACTGCTGGCAGCATATCGTCGCCGTCCGGGGCTACGAGAAATGCATCTTTGGAGAGTACATAAGCGTATCCTTTTTCTTTCGCAACTGTTCTCACAGCGGTGATCGCTTTATTATAAAGGGGTGCTAATAATTGCTCTTGTTTGGCCTGGTATGCCTGGCCTGCAAGACTTTGCCAATTCTGTATCTGGTAAGCAAGCACATTTACATCAGTACGTAATTGATTTAAGATTTGTTTCGGTGTTTTTGAGGTATCCACCTTGGTCAGCATGCTGTCCTTATATTGATATTCCTGGACAATGTTGTTTAGCGTTTGATTCAATGAATCATTTTGATACTTCTGGAGCAGCGTATCTATCTTGGCGGCTTCAGGCATCAGGCTCACAATATCATCGATCCTGATGTACCCGATTTTTGTCTGTGCCCCGGCATTGGTGGCTGCCAGCAACCCGCATGCAATTACTACTAATGAAATGATTTTTTTCATGATTTAATTTTTGAACTTCGTTTTACAGTTTGTTTTAGTGACTATAGTTGTTTTAAGATTGATTTTTTTAATAATTGGTTGCCACGTAAACCGGATTTTTATTTAATGCCTAGCTCCCTCAGCACATCGTCGCTTTTATCCAGTTTTGGGTCGGCAAAGATAACGGTAATTCCTTCACTTTTATCAAGGATAAAGTCGTATCCTCTGGTGGTCGCAATTTTTTGAACGGCGTTGTAAACCTTATCCTGAACGGGTTTTATCAATTCCTGCCTTTTTTTGAACAGATCGCCTTCAAAGCCAAAGCGGTTGCGCTGCTGATCTCTCAGGTATTTTTCCTTTGTAAAGAGTTGGGCCTCCCTTTTCTTCCGCAGGTCATCGCTTAACATCACTTGCTCAGCGTCATAGTCTTTGTACATTTTATTGAGTTCAGCCTGCAGGCTGTCTATCTCTTTTTGCCAATCGGCAGCAATATCATCGAGTTTTGCCTGCGCCGATTTATAGTCCGGCATTTTATCAAGAATATACCTGGTATCGATGATGGCATATTTCTGTGCCTGGCTTGCAAGGGTAGTAAGGAAAAAGCTGCACACTATAAGAAATACTTTTTTCATGTTGTTCAATTTATAGTGAATAGAATTGAATACGTTCAGAGTTCAATGGGGAACAATAATAATTAAAAGCCGTTGGCCAGTTTTTATTCGGGTTCATAGCCAAGCATAAAGGTAAAGCGTGATGCATCTTTGAGCTTGACATTGGGGCCAAGGCGATCAATACCAATACCATAATCAAATCCAAGTAAGCCAAACATTGGCAAAAAGAATCGCATACCTACGCCGGCACTTCTCCTCAGACGAAATGGATTATAGTCTTTGAAATCGTACCAGCCGTTTGCTGCTTCAAAAAATGTAAGGCCGTAAATGGTACTGCTTGGGTTAGTCACTAAAGGATAGCGCAGTTCCAAAACGTATTTATTAAAAATGGTAAAGAATCTGTTTGCACTGCTTTGATCAGGATTAATATTGGGATCAGAGCTTTCGTATACCGGGTAACCCCTTTGGGAAATGATCTCGTATCCGAGCAATCCATAATTGTTTGTCAATCCCGCATCACCCAACTGGAATCTTTCGAATGGGGAGAAGTCAAGCTTCTTTGTATATCGTCCCATAAACCCGTACTTGGCGGCCATCTTCAAAACAAACTGCCTGTTCTTGTCCTCTCCTGTTGGTTTGCCTATAGGTACATACCATTCAGCATTAAAGCGCCATTTGTGATATTCCGGGTGTTCGTACGGGTTGACCGACGTAATAAGACTGGGATTAAGCAAAGAGTAGGGAGGTGTTAATTGCACGCTGGCGATAAAATTCGAACCACTTCGGGGAAATATCGGATCAAAGACGGATGAACGCTGCAAGGCGATCTTAAGACTGACGTTGGTAGAAATTCCACTATCCATTCCTGCGAATATTGGATAGTTTTTCATATTGTACTTTGTAAAATTGAGCGAATACACAAGGCTGAAATAGTCATCAGGCCATTTAAGTTGCTTGCCCATTGAAATGGTAATACCTGTCGTCTTCAAATAATTCGAATCCGACCTGCTCTTATCAGGAAGTCCTGTAAGCGGATCAAAGGCATTTGAGAATTTACTATGATAGTAAGCAAGTGTTAATGAGTTTCGCTT
>DASYSW010000306.1:0-12817 GCA_036002905.1 Chitinophagaceae bacterium | reverse complement strand
TTCTCGCGATGTTTATTCACAAAATACGTATCACATTCTTTTTTAAAAGCAGCATACAACGAAGGATCGAAATCATCACAAACGCTTTTATAGGTTTGATGAAAATGTATCGCATCTTCTTCAAATAAATAGTATGGTGTGAGGTCAGTACCACCGCCAAACCATCTGTCCGTGAGCATATCCTCCTCATTGTATAGTTCAAACATCCGGTAGTTGCAGTGTACTGTTGGAACAAAAGGATTAATGGGATGAATGACCAAACTCAGGCCGGCAGCAAACCATTTAGCACCATCGATGGACAACTGTTTACGCATTTGATCAGTTACATGTCCATAAACGACGGAAGTATTCACGCCACCTTTTTCAAATACATTTCCGTTTTGAATCACTTTTGTTAATCCCCCTCCACCTTTGCCTTCCGCTCTTTGCCAGGCATCTTCCGAAAATAAAGCCTTTCCATCCACTTCTTCAAGTGCTTTACAGATACTACCCTGCAAATGATAAATGAATTCTATCCATTCGCCCCTTGCTTCCTTTGTTTCTGTTTTGTGCACCATAGTAATGAATTATGAGTAATCAGTAATGAGTAAGTAGACGATGAAGTCACTCGTCACTTATTACTGATTCTCTTCGCCATTCTTTCACCGTTTCTACAAATGCCTTAGCATGATCAACTGGTGTGTTTGGCAAAATGCCGTGTCCGAGATTTGCAATATGTCGCTGCCCGCCAAAGTCGTGTAACATTTTTCTCACTTCCTTTTTGATGAGCGGCATGGGTGACAACAATTTTGCGGGATCAAAATTCCCTTGCAATGTAATTCTATCGCCTGCTAATTCTCGTGCCATCTGCGGAGTAATGCACCAGTCAATACCCAGTCCCTTCGCACCCGTTTCACGCATCGCTTCTAATGAATGCCACGCTCCTTTTGCAAAAATGATCGTGAGCACATCATCCTTCAATGCATTTATAATCTGCCTGGTATATTTCAGAGAAATGTTTTCAAAATCGCCAGGCCCTAACAAACCTCCCCATGAATCGAAAACCTGGATCACATCAACACCTGCTTTCACCTGCTCTTTTAGATAGGCAATTGTCGTATCAGTGATCATTTGGAGTAAACGATGTGCCATGGCCGGCTGCGTATAACAAAAGGCCTTGGCTTCATCAAACGTTTTTGATCCTTTACCCTGCACCATATAACATAAGATAGTCCATGGCGCACCTGCAAACCCGATGAGGGGGACACGGTTGCCAAGTTCCTTTTTTGTGAGTTGGATGGCATCGAACACATATTGCAGGGTTTCATTTACATCGGGTACTCTTATCCGGTCAAAATCGCCAAGAGTTTTTATGGGTTCCGGAAGAACAGGTCCTTTGGATTCAACCAATTCAACTTCTAATCCCATAGCCTGGGGCACCACCAGAATATCCGAAAACAAAATCGCAGCATCTACACCGATAATCTCCACTGGTTGTATCGTTATTTCGCAAGCGAGCTCGGGATTTTGACAACGTTCAAAAAACTCATACTTCTCGCGGAGTACCATATATTCAGGTAAATATCTCCCCGCCTGCCGCATCATCCATACCGGCGGACGCTCAACCGTTTCTCCACGAAGAGCTTTTAATAAAATATCGTTTTTTAAATGAGCCATGTTTTTTGTGAATGGTAGATTGTCAATGGTGAATGGGGTTCAGTTGAAAATATGAAAACACTTTGTCCAGGAGAGTTTTCTTATCCGGTACATCACTAACCACTATTTTGTTTTTCGAGAAGTTTTTTATTTCATTGGCCGTTGTATCGCCAATCGCAAATAAAATAACCTCGTTCTCTGATTTATTTTGCTGAAAAAAACTTTTGACGGCGCTTGGACTAAAAAATAATATTCCGTCATATTTTTTTTCAATTTTCCTGGGAATTGCTATCGTTTCATAAACTACGATCTCTTTTACATCAATCTTATTTTTCTTCAGTAACATTGGCAATTCGTCCCTTCGCTGATTGCCACAAAAGAAAATTACTCCTTTGACATTTGCACTAATGATTGCCTGAGCCAATTCCTTTGCATTGTCAGCAAAGCCACCAATTAATCTTTCTCCAAAATGTTTTACAACAGATTCTTTGGTTACATGGCCAATACAAAAAATCTTCCGGCCAACAATGGTAGCCTTCTGCAGATCGAGACCGGCCGCTATTGCCTCAACAGCACTTGAACTTGTGAAGGCCACTGCATCGCAGTTCCCGGAGGCTTCCTGAACTTCTCTCAGAACTTCGCTTGTTAAAGCGGGTTCGGTTTTAATAAAAGAAATTACGTCAATGGCAATGTTTTTTGATAAACCATCTTGGATTAATACATTGTCAATGTTCCTTGTGCACAATATGTTTATTCTATTTTGCAGCATGACGTATATTCTCCGCGATCTCTTCACCCCCTTTTGCTAATAACTCTTCTCCAGCAAGCTTTCCCAGGTCGGCCGAATTGTTTACCTCGGCGATTTTTTCTATTTCAGCTTTTTCGCTTCCGTCTAAGGATAAGATATTGCCTTTAAAATAAACCTGGGATCCCTTTATTTCAGCTAATGCACTGATCGGAGTAGAACAACCTCCTAATAACTTTCTCAAAAAATCTCGTTCGATCCTAGTGCAGCGTTCCGTTTCTTCGTCATTAAAATGCTGGCACGCGTCAAAGGCAAAGTGATCATTCTCCCTGCACATTGCGACAATTGCGCCCTGGGCCGGTGCCGGCAGCATCCATTCGAGAATGGCGCTTGTCGGTGGCCGAAGATTAATTCTTTCCAACCCAGCCTGCGCAAAAATGGCGGCGTCCCAATCTTCCTCCTGTAATTTTTTTAATCGCGTATTTACATTCCCCCTGAGATTCTCAATAATATGTGAGGCATATTTATTCAACCATTGAGCCTTTCTTCTTATACTGCTGGTAGCGACTGTAAATCGTGAATCACCGGTAGTAAGAGAGGCGTAATTTTCCTGAACCTTCTTATTTTTAAAAACAAGCAGGTCATTCACGGGGCCTCTTTTTAAAACGGCGGCCTGTAAGATCCCATTTGGTAGTTGCGTAGGTACATCTTTTAGTGAGTGTACTGCCACATCAATTTTATTATTGAGTAATGCTGCGTCGAGGCTTCTGGTAAAGATCCCCTGCACACCAATCTCGTATAACGGAGTCACAAGGTCAATGTCGCCCTCGCTCTTTATAAATACTAATTCACTTTCAAAATCATGCTGAGCCAGCAACTCTTTAACCTTTGTTGCCTGCCAAACAGCTAACTGACTCTCCCTTGTCCCTATCCTGATTTTCCCCATTATTATGAATTAGTACCCGTAGCGATGAATTCATTGATGGCTTCAATGTAGTGACAACCCTTCTGGTTTTGTTCTTTCATTTTATAAGCCATTCCATTGATAACCCGCTGAATTTTTTCTTCGGTGTGCGTAGAATTGTATAAAGGTATAAATAATGGGTTGTTGTGAATTTCTTTGAGTTTGGTTTTTACAGCTTTTAAGATTGGCACATGTTTCCGGTGTTCGTGCCATTCGATAAATTCCTCAATGTGCTCAGCGATGATCGCTTTTGCTTTTGGAACTTCCCCCTCACGTTTGGCAAGAGTTTCATCCCGCATTTTTGAAAGGTCATCCACATTTATCACAGTAACATATGGAAGCTGTTGAACTGAAGGCTCAACATTGTGAGGAATAGACAGATCAAGTATTAATTTATCAGTGCTCTGTACGATATGTGACAGAAGAATGGTCGGCTCCGTAGCGTCGGTGGCGACGAGTATAATATCGGATTCTGAAATGTGTTTCTGCAATTCACTTATTGGTGCGTGTTTCAAACCGAGTTCTTTTGCCAACTCGGCTGCTTTTTCTTCCGTGCGATTAATAAGTGTAATATTTCTTGTCTTTAGATAATGAACGAGATTTTTGCTGGTACTCTTTCCTATTTTTCCCGTGCCAAGCAGAAGAATTTTCTTGTCGGGAATGGCTTTTACATGTTCACGTATATATTGTATAGCAGCAAAAGAAACTGATACGGTACCCCCGCTTAATTCAGTCTGATTTTTGATCGCTTTCGAAGATTGAAGAACGGTGTTGATTAACCTTTCCAGCATTACATTTATACACCCATGTTTTTTGGCAAACTTTGCAGCTGTCTTGATCTGCCCGATGATCTCGTAGTCACCCAAAATTTGGGAATCGAGTCCGGCGCTTACATTGAACAGGTGCTCAATGGCCTCATGCCCGCCCTTTATGTAAGCCGAGGATAAAAACGTGTCTTTACTTCCCGCGGTCTGATCACACAACAAATTAACAAGTTGAGATGGAGTATCTGCAAACCCATAAATCTCAGTGCGGTTGCAGGTAGAGAGAACGAAGACCTCATCCAGTCCATTGGATGCTGCTTGTTCAAGAAGCCGGGTATATTGGTCGTTCTGAATAGCAAATTGGCCTCTTGTTGCGGCATCAGCCTTTTTATAGTTGATCCCGGCGATCCAAAACTTCGATATGTCTTTCAAACTATTCACGTACTTGAAATTGTCCGTATATATCGAGCTCAAAAGTAATTTCGATAGCCTCCGCCACCTAAAATTAATGTCATTCCATTGTCATTTTGGTGGGTGATTGTTGTCAAGTGTGGTAATGATGTACGTCAACTGTCATTTTTAGCGGTTGAAGTGCCGCAAGGAAAATTAGAGTAAAAATCGAGCGGGAGGTTTCAATTTTTTAATTTTTTCGTTCCTGCTCTTCTACATTTGTGAGTCATTTTGATTTTTATGAAACGTGGAATTATATTGATGAACCTGGGTTCGCCGGACTCTACTGACGTCAAGGATATCAGGCGGTATCTTGATGAATTCTTAATGGACGAACGAGTAATTGATTATCCTTTCTTGTTTCGCTTCTTGTTAGTTAAAGGGATTATCGTTCCGTTCAGGGCACCAAAATCCGCTGAAGCTTACAAATCGATTTGGACAAAGGAAGGGTCCCCCCTGATCGTTTTTACAAAACAGTTGCAGGAATGTTTACAAAGGCAAATTGTCGAGCCGGTGGAAATAGCCATGCGTTACGGCAACCCATCTCCACAAAAAGCCTATGAAAATCTTCTAAAGGAAATTCCGGCGCTTGAAGAGGTGGTTTTGATGCCTTTGTATCCACATTATGCAATGAGCAGTTATGAGACTGCTGTTGAATACATGAAAGAAGTTCACAAAAAGAATAGCTACTCATTTAAATTGACAACTATTGAGCCTTATTATAATAATGAAGAGTACATACATGCATTGTCTGAAAGCATAAAGCCTTATCTGCAGCCTGGGTTTGATAAACTTTTATTCAGCTATCATGGAGTTCCGGAGCGGCATATTCTTAAAGGAGATATCACAGGTAACCATTGTCTGAAAAGTCCGGATTGTTGTGTAGTTGATTCACCTGCCCATAAGTATTGTTACAGGCACCAATGTTTCAGGACAACTGCCCTGGTAATAAATGAGCTCCAAATCCCGACCGATAAATTTGAACTATCCTTCCAATCAAGATTAGGAAGAGACAAATGGCTCAGTCCTTATACCGCTCAACGTTTAAGTGAATTGCCGAAAGAAGGAGTGAAGAAATTGCTGGTGGCTTGCCCCGCATTTGTAAGCGACTGCCTGGAAACTCTTGAAGAAATCGCAGAGCAGGGGAAAGAACTCTTTTTGCACGCAGGGGGCGAGTCATTTACGATGATCCCTTGTTTGAATACCCATCCTCTTTGGGTAAACGCGATCGCGAAATGGGTAAAGCAGCAATGAACAATTAACAATTAATAATGAATAATAAAACTCATTACTGATTACTCATTACTCATGTACTTATACATCAAAGCTCTCCATATCATTTTTATCATCACCTGGTTTGCGGGAATGTTTTACATGCCCAGGCTTTTTATTTATAATACTGAAGCTGCAGAAAAACCTCAGCCCGAAAGGAACATTTTACAAAGTCAATTCGGAGTCATGATTCGACGGTTATGGTTTGGAATAACCTGGCCATCCGCCATTCTTACATTGATCTTTGGCCCATGGGTATGGTACCTCATGGGAAACTTCCCGCAATGGCTGATGATCAAACTTTGCTTCGTGGTTGGGCTGTATACTTATCATTTTACTCTCCACATCATTTACAGACAACAGGTGCGCAGCGTATTCAAATATTCGTCACAACAGTTAAGGATATGGAATGAAGTAGCGACTATTTTTTTAGTTGCCATTGTTATCCTGGCTGTGGTCAAACAAAACATGAGCGTGGTCTGGGGGGTTGTTGGGCTGATCGCATTTGTGGTATTGCTGATGAGTGCCATCAGGATTTATAAACTGCTAAGGAACAGGGATCGCCAGGCTTGAGAGTTTAGCAGTTTTACCCTTGTAGGGGACGTAATTTGTGTTTTCCTTCTCATGCCGGCCGCTCGTTTTCCCTTAACTTTGCCCACTTTTCAAATCAGCTATGGGCGTTAAATACAAAGAATTTTCCCAGTTAAATCTTCCCTCAATTGAAAAAGAGATCCTGAAAAAATGGGAGGCCGAGCAAGCTTTTGAAAAAAGCGTAGAATTAAGAAAAGGAGCTACTCATTTTGTATTTTATGAGGGCCCGCCCAGCGCCAATGGAATGCCCGGCATTCATCACGTTATTTCCAGAACGTTAAAGGATCTTGTTTGTCGATACAAGACCATGAAAGGTTTCCAGGTGAAAAGAAAAGGAGGCTGGGATACCCATGGTCTGCCCGTAGAACTCGGAGTCGAAAAGGAATTAGGAATAACAAAAGAAGATATCGGCAAAAAAATCTCCGTCGAAGAGTATAATCAGAAATGCCGCGAGGCAGTTCTGCGCTATAAGGATAAATGGGATGAGCTGACAGTGAAAATGGGTTACTGGGTGGACCTCAATGATCCCTACATCACCTTCGAGAACAAGTATATTGAAACACTATGGTGGTTGTTGAGACAGTTATATGATAGAGATTTGTTGTACGAAAGTGTAAGTATTCAGCCATATTCTCCTGCGGCGGGCACCGGGTTAAGCTCACATGAATTAAACATGCCGGGTTGCTATAAAGATGTAAAGGATACGAGTTGTGTGGCGATGTTTAAAGCTGTGAGAGATGGAAAAAGTGAATTCCTATTTGACTCTTCAAGATCAAATGAAGTTTTCTTTCTTGCTTGGACAACTACACCGTGGACACTTCCCTCAAATCTTGGATTAACTGTTGGTGCAAACATTGATTATGTTCTTATAAAAACGTTTAATCCTTATACTTTTCTTCCAGTTAATGTTATAGTCGCTAAAGCTTTAATTCATAAATATTTTTTAGACGAAAAAGAAACTGATAATGTTGGTGACGCCTACATTGCTTTGCCCAAGGCTAGCAACGCTTCGACTGCACCTTGGAAAATTCTAGGCGCATTCAAAGGAAAAGATCTCGAAGGAATTTCGTACGAGCAGCTGCTTCCTTTCGATGCGAACAAGACGGAAAATCCGAATGCATTTAAAGTTTTACTCGGCGATTTTGTAACAACGGAAGATGGTACTGGTATTGTTCATACAGCTCCTGCATTTGGTGCCGATGATTTTCGCATTGGTAAGAAGTATGACATCGGCATATTGACGATGGTTGACAGGCAGGGAAAGTTCATCGACGGACTGGGTGAATTCAGCAATCGTTACGTAAAGAATTATACCGATGATCCGAAATATGTTGACGTGAATGTTGACATTGTTGTGAAGTTGAAAAAAGAAAACCGTGCATTCAAGGTTGAAAAATATGAGCACAGTTATCCTCACTGCTGGAGAACCGATAAACCCGTTCTATATTATCCTCTCGATGCATGGTTCATAAGGACCACTGCTATCAAAGACCGCATGGTCGAGCTGAATAAGACCATTGCCTGGAAACCCAAATCAACCGGTGAAGGAAGATTTGGTAACTGGTTGGAGAATATGGTGGATTGGAATTTGAGCCGTAGCCGTTTTTGGGGAACACCGTTACCTGTTTGGAAAACAGAAGATGGTGAAGAAGAGATTTGTATTGGGACTATTGAAGAGTTAAATGAAGGAATACGAAATGCAAATAACGTTTTAGGTAGTGATATAAATAAAAATTACTTACATCAGGGTATACTTGATCTTCACAAACCATTTGTTGATGAAATAATATTGGTCAGTAAGAGCGGTAAACCAATGAAACGTGTTCCGGATCTTATTGACGTTTGGTTTGACAGTGGTGCTATGCCGTATGCTCAATGGGGCCTGGACTATAATAAAATAAAAAAAGGCAACCCCTTCCCCTTCGGTGAAGGGTGGGATGGGGCCTTTCCTGCAGACTTTATTGCTGAAGGTGTTGACCAGACAAGGGGCTGGTTTTATACTTTGCATGCTATTGCCGCTCTTGTTTACGATTCCGTTGCCTATAAAACCTGCGTATCAAATGGATTGGTGCTTGACAAGAACGGTAATAAAATGAGCAAGCGTCTCGGTAATGTTGTAAATCCATTTGACACCATAGAGAAATTTGGAGCTGATGCCACGCGTTGGTATCTCATTACAAATGCATCGCCCTGGGATAATTTGAAATTTGATGTTGAAGGGATCAAAGAAGTTCAAAGAAAATTTTTCGGTACACTCTATAATACGTACCAGTTTTTCGCACTCTATGCCAACGTAGACGGGTTTTCTTTCAAAGAAAGTTATATCCCTTTAGAGCAAAGACCGGAGATCGACCGATGGATACTTTCATCGTTGAATACTCTGACCAGGAAAGTGAATGAAGCAATGGATGAATATGAGCCAACGATCGCAGGTCGCCTCATTGAAGAATTTGTTGATGAGCATTTAAGTAACTGGTATGTTCGCTTATGTAGAAGGAGATTCTGGAAGGGAGAATATGAACAGGACAAAATTTGCGCTTATCAAACTCTGTATGAATGCCTGGAAACAGTGGTGAGGTTAATGGCTCCTGTTTCTCCATTTTTTAGTGACGCTGTATTCCAAAACCTTAATTCAATAACCGGGCGTTTTAACGCGGCTTCTGTCCATCATTCGAATTTTCCGGTCTCAAATGAAGCATTCATTGATGATGTGCTTGAAGAACGAATGCAACTGGCACAAGATGCTTCATCGCTGATTTTGTCATTAAGAAAAAAGGTGAACATAAAGGTTCGCCAGCCTCTTCAAAAAGTTCTGATACCAGTCCTGAACAAATCGATGGAGGAGCAGTTGAAAAGGGTGGAGGATCTTATAAAGACCGAGGTGAATGTTAAAGAAGTTCATTATTTATCAGATACGGAAGGCTTCATCAAGAAAAGGATCAAGCCAAATTTTGTGGCCCTTGGTAAAAAACTGGGTCCGAAAATGAAAAGAGTGTCTGCCGCGCTCGCCACCTTTACACAGGAAGACATTTTGAAAACAGAAAAAGAAGGGCAATATAGTTTGTCAATTGATGGCGAAGCCGTAACCTTGCAACTTTCCGAAGTTGAAATAAGCAGCGAAGACATTCCGGGATGGACCGTGGCCAATAAGGGGCCTTTGACAGTGGCCCTGGATATAACTGTGACCCCCGAGTTGGAAAATGAGGGTAACGCCCGGGAATTCGTAAACCGGATCCAGAAGATCCGAAAAGAGAGTGGATTTGAGCTCACGGATCGGATAGTGGTAAAAGTGGCAGCCAGCAACGGTTTAAAGAATTCGCTGGCTCAGTTTAATGACTATATTTGCGCGGAAATTCTGGCAGATAAGCTGGAATTAGTGCCTGAAATCGAGGATGGTACTGAAATTGAGATCAATGATATTTCTTTGAAAGTGATTGTTTTAAAAAAAGGGTAATAGTATGCCAACTAAGAAGCCTGCCCGCCCAAAAGGTGGGAAATCCGCCACCAAAAAACCTGTCCATGCGGCAGGTAAGGCTAAGCCGGCAAAAAAAGCAGTGAAAAAAGCGATTGCAAAAAAGCCAGCAAAACCTGCATCCGGGAAGGGAGCAGCGAAAAAGCCTGCAAAAAAGGTAATAGTGAAAAAACCTGTAGCTAAGAAAGTTGCTGCAGTAAGCAAACCTGTTTCAAAAGAACATGCGCCCACAAAAAAAAATGAGGCTGCAAAATCTTTTGTTTCGGTAAAACAAACAGTTAAACCAATTGTGAAAAAAGAACCCCCTAAACCCACGAAAGTAGTTATACCAAAAACGACAACCAGATCGGTAAAAAAATATGAACCAGAATTTACAAAATCTGTTTTAGATACGCCTATGAACGAGAATATTGGCCCGACACAACGTTATTCAGATGCTGACCTCACGGAGTTCAGAGAATTGATCACTAAAAAATTAGATGCCGCGAAAAAAGAGCTGGCTTATTTACAGGGATTGATCACGCGAAAGGATGAAACCGGTGATATGGAAGACGCCCGTTATATGACGATGGAAGACGGTAGTGTAAGTATGGAGAGAGAGCAGTTAAGTCAAATGGCAAGCCGCCAAATTCAATTCATTGATCACCTCGAAAAAGCAATGATGCGAATAGAGAATAAAACCTATGGTATCTGCCGCGTTACAGGAAAATTGATCGATAAAGCACGCCTTCGTGCTGTACCTCATGCCACATTAAGTATCGAGGCAAAACAAATGATGAATAAATAATTTTTTCTAAGAATGCTCGTTTATGTAGTAGAGCGCTTAGTGATTATTATTTATCCATTCCTATGGCATTCTTCGTAGAGGACATTCAGCTACAATGAGGAACCAGGGATTACCCTATTTTCATTTAACTAAACAATTTTTCTCCTTAAAATTTTCTTATGAAAAACCTCGTCCCTTTTGTAATCCTCGCACTGGGTATTTTGCAATTTAATTGTTCCAAGGAAGGACCCGCCGGCCCGCAAGGAAATCCTGGTCCGCAAGGTCCTGCTGGTGCAAACGGCTCTGCTGGCCCTGCTGGCTCTGCTAATGTTATATATTCTCCCTGGTTTTTAACGGGCTCAACAGATTGGGATACCCTGAACTTCGCTCCCAATTATGGGGCATATGCAACTTATGATAAAGCTGCGGCCGGTGTCACACAAGACATTATTGACAACGGAATTGTTCTCGCGTATATGAAAGGCGATCCTTCGACAGGCCTTGCTAGCGACGTATTCCCATTGCCTTATACCTTTGGAATTGGCTTTGGATATACGGACCATTGGGATTTTGTTTTGAACACGCCGGGGAATATCCGTTTCCTTTACAAAAGCACTTCTCCATGGACGCGGACAGAACTGGGGGGTATTTCTTTTCGTTATGTAATTGTTCCCGGTGGTGTTGTTGGAGGCAGAATAAGTGATCCGCGAAAAATGACATATGACGAAATTTGCGAGGCTTATCGTATTCCGAAATAGTTTCTATTCAAATATTCTATTTCTTTGCCCCGAAAAAGACTAGATTTTTCGGTTGAGATGACAAAGCCGATGACCATTTCCTTCAGCTACGATAAACGGCAAGTGTTGCAAGCTTTGCGTTATCATTTTATCAGCCGTCCTGAAATAAGGATCATGATCATCGTAGTAAATGTTTTTGCCCTGGCCTGCGTCGTGCTATATTATTTCAAAAAGATTGCGGCCTTCGCTGTACTAACCGGATCATGCATGTGGTTTTTCCTGATGATCAGTTTTTGGTTCGCGATGCCGGCACTCGTCTATCGGCGGGCTGCCACATTTAAAGATAGTTTTACAATGAAATTTGAAGAAGAGGGATTTTCTCTTAGCAATGAAAGGGGTTCAAAAAAATGGCCCTGGAAAGCTTTAAGCACATTTATGGAAAGTCCGAATTTTTTTCATTTGTATTTTGATAGTCGCTCATTCTTCCTGGTACCAAAAAATGGTTTTAGTGATCGTGATGAAATATTTGAAATGCGCCAGTTATTAAAAGCAAAAGTGAAAAAATAATTAGAGGAGGAACGGAAAATAGTTTTGTAGTTATAATTCTTTCTCCATTTCAAAATGAGGAATAGATACTTCCTGGAACTCTTCACCTTTTACCTTATACCCCATTTTTTCATAGAAGCCAACAGCATTTTTGCGGGCATGCATCGTTAGCACCCGATAGCCATGATCCCTTGCAAGATTTTCGGCAAATTGCATCAATGCCCTTCCGATCCCTTTTCCCTGCAATGCATTGAGAACTGCCATTTGCCTCAGTTTGACCACTCCTGAATTTTCTTCCACCAACATACAGCACCCAAGCATGTTGTCATCTTCAAAAGCGCCGATCAGCAAATTCTTTTTCTCTTCTTCCAATTCTGCGGGATCAAACGTTAACCCTAGTGGTCTGCGCAAAATATCATCACGCAGCTTTACCATTTGCTGATATTCCTTTGTACCATGATCTATGATTTTCAGTGCCATTCCTGTCAATTTTCCGGACGTTTTCAATTTACAAATATCTGGTTATACTGCCAACCGTTAGTGGCGTTATTTATTTCATCCCGAATTTCGTTTTTATCGCGTCGAAGTCCGCTTATGTACGGAATGTAGAAAAAAAATATGCAGATGCTGTGATTAATTCAAAAAACATATTTTTGCAGCCACTAAACTTTTACGACATGTCAGACATTGCATCAAGAGTAAAAAAGATCATTGTAGACAAACTAGGTGTTGACGAAGCTGAAGTTACTAATGAAGCTTCTTTCACTAATGATTTAGGTGCCGATTCATTAGACACTGTTGAACTGATCATGGAATTCGAAAAAGAATTCAATATTTCTATTCCTGACGAACAGGCTGAAGGCATTACTACAGTA
>DASYSW010000305.1:0-9353 GCA_036002905.1 Chitinophagaceae bacterium | reverse complement strand
TTTAAGAGATCGGGTCGTTCGAAAAAATATTCTGAGATGACAGCAAAAAATTCCACGGGATTGGTTGCACCATATATATCAATGTCCGAGGCGTTTGTCCGCATTTGCTGAATAGTTTCATTTACAAGATCTTTCCAGCGATTCACATACTTTCTTTCTAAAATAATTTCCGGTACACCATCCATTGTTCCGTCCATTTTATCGATCAAATGGACAAATTCATGAATAGCGGTGTTACGGTGATCGTTGCTATTAATAAATCCTTGTCTTAATTCCCATTTGGTAATGACCATCACGTTCTGCATAGGGCCGGAACCAACCATACCGGATATGTGACGACTGTTTCCTGCCTGGTCAAAGTCTTCATTAAA
The DNA here is from genome assembly GCA_036002905.1 of Chitinophagaceae bacterium. Taxonomy (GTDB): domain Bacteria; phylum Bacteroidota; class Bacteroidia; order Chitinophagales; family Chitinophagaceae; genus VBAU01. Next base: position 8,982 of record DASYSW010000305.1, on the reverse strand, counting down.
TGCTCCCGGGTACACCAAAACCTCGTGCAGGTTTATGTATTGCCAGTCGGGAAAAGAAAAAACAGGTATAATAGCCCCCGCTCCGATAAAGATCCTGTCGATATTTTCGACTTCAGCGTTTATACCGGTTATACGGACTGTAGACAGAAAATGCTCGATCCTTTCTTCGAACTTCCTTTTGCTCTCTTCATCAAGCTGCCGGTAAAACTTTACATAGTCGTTGAGTATTTCCTTGTAATTATCAGGTAAATGAATGATTTCTCTTGTTCGCCTTATCCTGAATACGAAAAGTATAATGACAATAATCAGTACCAGTACAAAAAATATTTGCAAAACGGTGATCATCCGGTGAAGTTAATCAAGCAAATGGTTTCAGGCAAAGACGTTGCAGCGGCAGGCCTGCTGTACAGACAGTGCCTGTCCTGCCCCTACAGCAGGTGTAAACCGTAAATATTATTTCAAGACAATTCCACCGAGCGGTGGCAAATTCAGAGTAAGCTTATACATTTTTTGTTCTTCATCCACCAATTCACTGCGGACGTCAGGATTAAAGACATCGCCGGTGCCCCAGTATTTTTTATTGTCGCTGTTAAAAACTTCTTCAGTAAATTGTTTCCCGCTCACCAGCACTTCCCAGTTATTTCTCACAACGGTCGTAAGATTCAAAAGGACAAGCAGATCATCCTCTGTCTTCTTTCCTTTTCTCCTGTATGATACAATTGATTCAGACCTGTGATTCAGATCCACCCATTCAAATCCATAAATGCTGAATTGGTTTTCGTACAACGCAGGCTCATTGCGCAACAAGGCATTCAGATCAGCAACGCAATCTTTCAAATTCTTATGCGATTCGTATTGCAATAATTGCCAGTCAAGTTCTGATTTATAGTTCCATTCTGATGTTTGGCCAAACTCACCCCCCATAAATAAAAGTTTGGCTCCAGGGTGTGTCCACATATACGTATACATCAGGCGCAGGTTGGCCATCTTCTGCCAGTCATCGCCCGGCATTTTATAAAGCATCGGGCTTTTGCCATGTACCACTTCATCGTGACTAAATGGAAGCATGAAATTCTCGTCATAATAATACATCATGCTAAAAGAAAATTTATCCTGGTGAAACTGCCGGAAGTAAGGATCCATTTTAAAATAATCCAGTGTATCGTGCATCCACCCCATCATCCATTTCATTCCGAAGCCCAAGCCTCCTTGCCACGTTGGCCTTGATACACCCGGCCAGTCCGTTGCCTCTTCGGCAATGGTTTGCACATCTGGAAAATCGCGGTATATTGTTTCATTCAGGTCTTTAATAAAAGCCATTGCTTCCAAATTTCCTTCGCCACCGAATTCATTTGGTTCCCACTGTCCATGTGTGCGACTATAGTTTAATTTAAGCATGGACGAGACTGCGTCCACGCGAATGCCGTCAATGTGAAATTTATCAAACCAGAATCTTGCACTGCTGATCAAGAACGATTTTACCTCACCTCTTTTATAATTAAATATGTAACTATTCCAGTCGGGATGAAAACCTTTTCGCATGTCTGCGTATTCATAAGTATGCGTCCCGTCAAACATAAACAAGCCGTGTGCATCATAAGGAAAATGTGAAGGGACCCAGTCGAGTATTACACCGATATTCTCGTTGTGAAAAGCATCGATTAGCCGCATCAACCCCTGTGGATCGCCAAATCGAGATGTGGAAGCAAAAAATCCGGTGCACTGATAGCCCCAGCTTCCATCAAAAGGATGTTCCATCACCGGCATAAACTCCACATGCGTAAAACCCATTTCCTTTACATAAGGAACTAATCTCTCCCTGATCTGGTCATAGGTATTGTACGTCTCTTCGTCGTTTTTATCGGGTCGCATCCAGCTTGCCAGGTGCACTTCGTACACGCTCCACGGCGATTCCAGGGAATTATTGTGCTTGCGTTTATTCATCCAATCGTCATCCTTCCAGTCGTAATACATATCCCATGTGATGGAAGCAGTCAACGGCCGCTTCTCCCAAAAGTTTGCGAACGGGTCGCCTTTGTCCTGGGCCTTATTTCCATAGCCGACAATGTAATATTTGTAAGCTTCTCCTAAATTGAATCCCGGGATGAATCCCTCCCAAATCCCACTCCTATCCCAGCGGGGATACAATTCATGCTCATGGTTTTTCCAATGATTGAAATTCCCGGTAACAGAAACTGAAGTGGCATTGGGGGCCCATACGCAGAAATACATCCCCCATACATCATTTACTTTTATCGGGTGCGATCCGAATTTTTCATAAAGAGTATAGTTTGTCCCGTCCTGGTAGTTTTTTACATAGTCATCAGTTAAGAGCGAATAATTCCACACGGGTTTACTCGTATCTACGAAATGTTCCTTTTCGTATGATTTTTGTTCTGGGAAAGCCAGTTTTGACCGTTCATCGCTTTTTTTCTCCCCGCTTACGATTTCATTCGTATGTTGCGGCCCGTTCGGATCTGTGGAATCTTGTTTTCGCTGCGTCATAACTGATTGATTTGTTTAACCTAAAATTAAGAGCGCGATTTTTTTTAGCTTAATAATTCAAATCACTTTTACACTATATAATGACCGTCAGGCGTTATTAACTAACTAACCATTGGCCATGAGAAAATTCATTGCGGGTTTTGTCCTCACCTTAGCTATTACTCTCGCTTCGCATTCACAAACAACCTCTATTAAAGGTACGGTGACCGATACAGTTGAAAAGAAAAATCTTGCCAATGCCGTGGTTACGCTTCTAAAGAAATCCGATTCGCTCTTAGTTGAATTTACCAGGACCAATCCAAATGGAGGGTTCACCCTCCAAAATATCCCGGTCGGCCCTTATGTGATCATGATCACTTATCCTAAGTATGCTGACTTTGCTGATGAAGTGAATCTAACTGCAGAACCTTTTGATCTTGGGACGATCGCGCTTCCTCAAAAAGCACTTCTGCTAAAAGAAGTGATCGTTCACAATACGGGGGCGATTCGTATCAAAGGTGATACCACCGAATTTGTTGCCGATAGTTTTAAAGTGAAAGAAGGAGCTACTGTAGAGGATCTCTTAAAGAAGTTACCGGGCTTGTCAGTGAACAGTAAGGGGGAAATTACTGCGCAGGGAAAAAAGGTAGATAAAGTATTGGTGGATGGCGAAGAGTTTTTTGGTGATGATCCGACCATAGCTACTCAAAATCTTTCTGCTAAAGTGGTGGACAAGGTGCAGGTGTTTGATACAAAAACAGAACAGGACCAGATAAAGGGAATTGCAGGGAATGGGGACTCCAAAACCATCAACATTAAACTGAAGGAAAATGCTAAGAAAGGATATTTTGGGAAAGTTGAAGCCGGTTCCGACTTTGACAAGCTGCACAATGGAAAACTTTTGTACAACAACTTTATGGGCAAACGAAAGATCTCCCTGTTTGGTACAAAAAGTAACACCAGCACGGGCAGTCTTGGATGGGAAGACAGAAATAAATTAGGAATCGATAACGATTATGAATACGATGAAATAGGAGGCTACTACTATAGCTTCGGAACGAATGATGATTTCAGTGATTGGGGGTTGCAGGGGCTTCCGGATGCTTACTCAGCGGGCGGACTATATAGCAATAAATGGAACGACGACAAGGATAATCTGAACCTGGCTTATAACTACAATCGTCTCGGTACCACCAATGAAGCCACGACACTGAAACAAACATTGCTGCCGGATACAACGTTCTATAATAACGAAAACTCAAATACCAAGGGCCTGAAACAGCAACAGGTGCTTACAGGCAAGTATGAATGGAAGATCGATTCTCTCACAACCCTAAAGATTTCTTCTGTCAATACTTACAAGACCACGGAAACATCGGGCAGGACCCATAGCGAAGCGTTGAGCGAAGCACGCGAATTTGTAAATACCGGAGACAGGACAAATACACAGGATATCGCTCATAAGCAATCGGACAACCAGCTTAACTATAAACAATTATTTAAGAAGAAAGGCAGGATGCTGATGGCAACACTACGCTATAGTGCGATCGACGATGATAACAGCGGTACATTGTATTCGATCAACCAGTTTTTTAAGAACGGAACTTTAGATTCAACAGCAACCACTGATCAGTATAAAGAGGGAACGGGGAACTCGCAGACTTATGGAGGGAAGGTCACCTACAATGAACCCCTCAGTACGAAATGGAATTTGGTAACCGAATATAGTTTTAACAACAATAACTCCAATTCACACAAAAACACTTTCGAAAAAGACATTAACGACAAATACACGATCTTAAATCCTCTTTACAGTGACAACTTCGATCTAAATGCTTTTGCTCATACCGGTATTGTTACTTTGAGATATTTGGGGAAAAAGTTGAAGTCTGTTGTTGGTGGTGGTCTGTCAGCAGTAAAATTAAGGTTGCACGATCTTGATCACGATGCAAGGAGTGAATATAATTTTACCAATTTCACTCCCCAAATACAGTTTGGGTATGCCATAAAACCGCAGACGAACCTGTCATTCAGATATAATGGAGCAACCCGCCAGCCAACAATCGACCAATTGCAGCCGGTAAGAAATAACAATGACCCTTTGAACGTGTATATCGGTAATCCCAATTTAAAGGTTGGATTTAATCACAACCTGAATCTGAACTACAATAGCTTCCAGGTCCTGAGAAGCCGGTATATGTATGCCGGTATCGGCGCCAATGTCCAGGAGAATGCGATAGCGAATTTTAGCGTTGTTGATATTTACGGAAAAACCACTACCACACCGATAAATGTCCAGGGCAACTATACTTATTACATGTATGGCGGCTGGGTTTCGGGCCAGGGTGATAAAAAATTGATACACGAGATCAACACTGATATAAACGGGGGACGTGGCGTGACATATATCAATGCAGAAAAAAGCATAAACACTTATGCAAACGTTGAATTGAATTATGGAATATCCTATTCCCTGCAGGACAAATACAGCATCCGTATTGTACCCAAGATCGGAAGAAACATGTCAGTATCTTCTCTAAGAAAAGATATCAATAATGATTACTGGACATATGGTGGAAGAGCGGAAGGCTATCTTATGCTTTTCTGGAAACTTGAATTGAGCTCAGATGTTGATTTTGATCTGAGGCAACAAATTGAGGCCTTTGAAGCCGCGAGTACGAATACCAATACCAATATCATTTTGTGGAACGCTGAATTGAGCCGGAAGTTTTTCAAGGATAAGTCGGGCAAATTAATTTTCCGGGCTAATGATATCCTAAATCAAAACAAAGGATTCAACCGCATCATCAATACCAATTTTGTAACGGACCAGCGTTATCAAAGGATCGCACAATATTTTATGCTTACTTTTCAATGGACATTTACCAAAATGCCCGGTCAAAAATGATTTGATATGAAGAAATGTTTTTTGTTTTCGGCGTTTTGCTCTTTGCTTTTATCCGCGAAAGCTCAAACACAATTCTTCTCGACCGTGAAGATCGAGTTTGAAAAAACAGTAGCTACGCAAGCCCTGTATAAAGAAATCGAGCCCGATTGGTATGAAAGGATTAAGGACCAGCTACCAAAAACTTCGATCAGTTATTTTGACTTTATTGCAGACAGTACGCGTTCTGTTTATAAGCCAGGCAGGGAAGTAGCAACAAATACGAGGTCATGGTTTCAGCCGATGGCCAATAAAAATACCGTGTATACCGATTTCAAAAAAAATACCAGCATTAGTCAAAAACCAATTTATGAAGAGACGTTTTTAGTGGAGGACAGTTTGTTGAAAATAAAATGGAAGATCACTGCCGACACAAGAAATATTGCTGGTTTTGAGTGTCGGAAGGCAGTAGGGATTTTGTTCGACACAGTTGCGGTCTTCGCTTTCTATACAGATGAATTGATGATCTCCGGCGGTCCCGAGGGCATCAATGGTTTGCCCGGAATGATATTGGGAGTGGGCATTCCACGTCTTCACGCAACCTGGTTTGCGACCAAAGTGCAGGTGGTTGATGTTCCGACGAGCCAAATCCAACCAGCCATAAAGGGGAAGAAGTCAAATCGCAAAACGATGCTCGAAGCAATTTACAAGGTCATGAAGGATTGGGACACGTACGGAAAGAAAATGTTATTGGCGACGCAGATTTAACTTATTGATCCAACACATCCGATCTATTCAGCATTTCGCCACAAAGACGCGAAGGCGCAAAGGTTCACCAAGAGGTGAGAAGAACTATCGCCCGATTGCATAATTGTCTGCTCCAGACCGGAAGCTTCAGCAGCACTTAAGCTCCTATAATAAACCAAAAGTGGTCCTGGATTCGTTGTGCCGCTTCGTGTCATTGTGCCTTAGTGGCCGAAATTAAGACGCCCGTTATTTTTTCAAATCCATTACAAGAAGATACTTTGCTCCAACCGTAAGCTGAGGCTGGAGACCGAATGTGACACCAGTGGCGACGTCATATGCTTTTGTAAAATCTTTTATTCTTTCTTTGAATCGAGAGAGGTCTATTGTAGAAGACTGATCATTTGTATTCATCACGCACATCACTGTTTGCTTATCATCATAACGAACATAAACATATACACCATCCACGGGCGCATACTGCATTAGCTTACCGGTAGTTATCGCCGAAGAGTTCTTTCGAAAATTTGCAAAACGTCTGACGTATTCAAAAATGCTTTCTTCCTTCTCGGTTCTTCCTTCTTTAGTGAATTTGTTTGCAGAATCTCCCGACCAACCGCCTTTAAAATCAAGCCTTACTTTCCCGTCTGGGTTCGTAAAACCTGTCATTAATATTTCATCACCATAATACAATTGAGGAATCCCGCGGAAGGTCAGCAACCACGCCAGCCCCATTTTGTATTTCGTGGTGTCCTCTCCCACTACTGAGTAAAAACGATTCAGGTCATGATTATCCAAAAAGATCACTTCACGCATAGGATCCTTGTACACAAAATCCTGCGCCGTCGTTGTATATAGTTTATTCACTCCGTCGGTCCATCCAAACTTGTCGTTTACGGCGGGCTGAATTCCATAAAACAAACATTGGAAATCTGTTGTTGCCTGCAGGTTACTCTTGAAAGGAATATTGTAATTGTTCTCACAGAAATAACTTTGATTCGGAACGCCGTGCACCCAGGTCTCACCGAACATGGTGAGCTTCGGATACTCATCAAGCAAAGCTTTATTGCACCTGTTCATGAACGGAAGATCATTATAACTGTAAGTATCGATCCTCCAGCCGTCCACTCCAAACTCTTCCACGCACCAGATAGCATGCTGAATCAAAAAGCTTGCAACATAAGGATTGCCCTGGTTCATATCGGGCATCTGCTGCGTAAACCATCCATCGGTCATTTTCTTTGTATCCGAGGGTGCTGCGTGAGGATCAAAAATGGTTTGATCCTTATAACTGGTTTGAGTAAATGTGGGCCATTGATGCAACCAATCCTTCATCGGCGAATCCTGCACAGTAAAATGATACAGACCTACATGATTGTACACAGCATCCTGTATCAGTTTCATTCCACGTTTATGCAATTCATCACTTAATTTTTTATACATCGCCGCTCCGCCAATTCGTGGCTCGATTTTATAATGATCGGTGAACGCATAGCCATGCTCGGTTCTGTTTGGCATGTCGTTTTCAAGTACCGGTGTCATCCACACTGTGGTAACTCCCAAATCCTTTAAATAATCGAGGTGATTGATCACACCCTGCAAATCGCCGCCATGCCTTGCAAAAAAATCACTGCGGTCCAGCGACTGGTCTCTCATTCCTGCAATCCGGTCATTGGTTGTATCTCCGTTACTGAATCGATCGGGCATTAATAAATAAACAAAATCTTTTGAAGTGACACCTTGCGCAAATGCGGTTCCCTTGCCAGGGCGGCGGGGTTTAAGTTCGAAGTCGATGCTTCGCGACATATCAACAGTATGGCAATTAATTTTGAGTTTTCCAGGATTGGTATTGGGTGAAATCAAAATATCAATGAATAAATAGTTCTCGCTTTCAACAGTATGAACATTTAAAATTTTTACGCCTGGATAATTAGTGTTGACATGGTGAAAATACATTCCAATACCATTTCCGTGAAGCATCAACTGCACTTTATTCCACTTCATTCCTGTCCACCAATGGGAAGGGTACACCTCGACATCTTGTGAAAATGAGTAATGAGTGATGAGTAATGAGTAAGCGCAGATAAAAAGAAATTTTTTCATGGTTTGATTTAATATTGAATTGGGTACTTTACCTAGGCTGAATTAATTCACCACATAGTTACATAGGCCACAGTAGGGCCACATAGGAATCTATGTGCATCTATGTTCCTATGCTTCTATGTGCTGAAAAAATTGCAAACTGGGACATAATTTCAAAATAAGGTAATAAGGTCTATTAAGAACCGGACGATTTTTTTACTAAGGTTGTTTCTTGTCGGCGCGGTTACTTTGCCTCTGCAAAATTCTGTTCACCAGATTCTATACCGACCGTTCTTCAAGAATCTCCAACTTGGTCGTGAGCGTTTCATCTACCTCCTCTGATCTCTTTTCCCGGACAAACAGGTAACAGATGAGAGCCGCGAGGATCATTAAACCACCACCTACTTCAACCGCCAGCAGCCTGTCATTGTACAATAGGTTTTTCATCAACCATCCAAAACCTAACGAGGCAATGATCTCGGGCAATACAATAAAGAAATTAAATATGCCCATATAAACGCCCACTTTGTCTTTTGGAAGGGAGCCGCTAAGCATAGCATAAGGCATCGAGAGAATACTGGCCCACGCAATTCCCACGCAGGTCATACAACCGAAGAGCATATATTTATTGCTTACCCAACCCACGCTGATCAACCCGATACCACCAATAATAAGGCAAAGTGCGTGAGTTAGTTTTCTTCCAAGCTTGTCTGCGATAAATGGAAGTACAAGTGCAAACAAAAATGTGACGACGCTATAGTAAGCAAGTGTAAGACTTCCAAAATCAG
>DASYSW010000304.1:0-7715 GCA_036002905.1 Chitinophagaceae bacterium | reverse complement strand
ACGAAATACACCTGCACAACGGTGAGTTTCTTCACAACATTGGACTAAGAGGACAGGGCATGCAAATAGCTATGCTCGATAATGGTTTTAATAATTACACTTCTTCTTCTTTCGAGGCATTCGACAGTGTTAATGCAAACAACCAGGTATTGGGCACATGGGATTTTGTGGCTCGTGAACAAAACGTTTCAAATGATGGCAGTCATGGGATGTCTTGTTTTTCTACCATTGCAGCTAATATTCCCGGGCAATTTGTGGGAAAAGCTCCGCAAGCAAATTTTTGGCTATACCAGACAGAGGACAATACGAGTGAATACCCGATCGAAGAATTCAATTGGGCGTGCGGGGCGGAAAAAGCGGACAGCAGCGGGGCTGATATTATTTCTTCATCGTTAGGGTATACCACATTTGATAACGCAAGTTTGAATCATACATACGCAGACATAGATGGAAATACAACAACTGCAGCAATTGCAGCTGATCTTGCTGCAAAAAAAGGAGTTCTCGTATTTATTGCCAATGGGAATTTTGGAGCGAGTGCGTGGCATTACTTGTCTACTCCCGCTGATGGCGATAGTGTAATAGGTGTGGGTGCGGTAAGTGCAAGTGGGGACGTAGGTGGCTTTTCGAGTTACGGTCCCTCGTCGGATGGACAAATAAAACCCGATGTTGCATCAGTTGGCGTTGCTGCTGTTTTAGAAACCGGAGGAGGAATAGTTGGCAGTGGCAACGGAACCTCGTTCGCATGTCCCAATATGGCGGGTCTTGGCACCTGTCTGTGGCAGGGGTTTCCAGAGCTTAACAACATGCAGATCAGGTCAGCTTTGTGGCAATCCGGAAGCAGGGCAAATATGCCTGATGATAGAATGGGTTATGGCATTCCCGACATGAAAAAGGCATTTATGAATTTGGTTCAGCAATTTTCTTCCGCCAATGGAACGGTGAACAATTGTAAAGCGACACTGAATTGGACAAGCAAAGATGTTTCTGCAATGAGGTATGAAATAGAGCGACGGATTTTTGGTGAAGCTAATTATTCAAAAATTGCAGTGGTTGCAGCTCAGCCGAATGTAACTACTCTAACGACTCATTCTTACGAGCAGGAAGATTCATTGAATATTCAACCCGGAACGGTCAGTTATCGCATTCGCCAGGTAGTTGACACAGCAGCAACAAGCTTCGCTGCGACTTATATTGATTCGGTGAATATCACGCTCAATGAATCATGCGGGAGTGGTTCAAACACCGGCACCGAAAAAATCAGCATTATCCCTAACCCAGCTCCGGGCAACTTTACTTTAAGAGTTGAGACCGATTATTCAATAAACAATCTTGTCATACACATCGTGGACATGAAAGGATCACTGGTTGCTGAATATTTTGAATCCAAAACGATTGGAAAAGCAGATTTTCCTTTGTCTGTTCACAGGCTTCCAAGGGGTAAATATATAGTATCTGTTTACAGTGATAGCAGGTTAATAGCCTCAAAGGAGTTGATCAGGTTATGAAATCTTTCTGAAAAGGGCGACGAACATCGTGTCTGCTTTTTTATCATATCCTTTTAACAACTCCATAGTTATTAATTTAAGTTTTGAATTGCTTTGTATAAACTCAACCACTTCTTCATTCTCTTGCCTGAATGCTGAACATGTTATATAAAGAAGAAACCCGTCTCTTTTTAAATGCGAAATAATATTCGAAACAATTTTTTTCTGAAGCAGAGAATATTGTTCTATTTTCTTTTCGTTAAAAAAATAAAGTTGTTCGGGTGTTCTGCTCCATGTACCCGAACCTGTGCAGGGTGCATCACAAATAATGAATTCGAAATTTGTCCGAAAGGACTCCTTCAGAGATAGTTGAGGAGAAGATCGGCTCAAATCAGCCACGAGCGCGTTATAGTTTTTGACACCGGCCTTTGCAAATCGCTTTTTCAAATTAACGAGTATAGATTCCCTTATGTCCGTAACGGTCAATTCAATACCCGGATCCATATCATATACCATCAAAGATTTTCCTCCGCTCGCTGCGCAGCAATCCCAGACCTTCGGATGACCTGGAATTTGCTCGAAGAAGCTTCCGAGGCCAGGTTTGAAATTTTTTAAAAGCACTCCTGTTTGCTGAGAAGCGTAGTCCTGGACAACGGCTTCCTTATCCAATTCAATGACGTTTTCGATCTTTGATGCATTTGGCAACGACAGGCAACTTGAAGTGACCTCTGAAAAAACGATTCCCTGGTCCAACAACTTTCTTTTTACTGCACTCTCATGTCCCGGCCTTAATCTTATAAACAGGTCTGGTTGAACAAGAAATGATTCGCAGAACTTTTCATGATCTATTCCTTTGCTCAGTTGTTTTTTAAACGGAAAAATGTCCTCAATTCTGACGGGCAATTCATTTTGTTTATTCCACTCAGGTTTTAGTTCTTCCAATAGTTCACCCGGCGCATCAGAACATAAAAACAAGCCCGTTACTATTCGTTCCTCAATCGATATATGCGGGAGTGCTTTTCCTAACCTGAAATAACAATAGCATAAATTGCTTACCTGTTTTCTGTCTTTCGATCCGAATTTTTTATTAAGCGCAAAGTATTTCTTTAAAAAAGAAGCAAACGGCTCTTCGCCCTTGTATTCTTTAAGTATTTGACTCGAAGACTTCAGGTAAGAATGCGCGTGCATAAGCAAATTTAGCCAGGCAATTTTTGAAAAGCTATCTAAGATCACAAATAATGGGTTCTAACGACTATCGATTTTGAGGAACAGTACAAAGCGCGCCGTTCATTCCAAGTCTGCATTTAACATTGCTAAACAATCCTCGCAAAATATCTCGCGGTAATAGAAAAATCTTATTGATAGTAGTAAGTGGCGGTCGCTGTTGAATTACCGGGCTGAATAGTCGACGTAGCTGTCAAGGGTTTGTTCGCTGAATTATATGTATAGCTCGTAGCGAAAGTTTCCGAAGAACCTGAATCACCGAGTGAACTTTTTGTTGGGTTATTGGAAGAGAACATAGCGGGCGAGTCAAATACGAAGGCATCGAAACCAATATTCATGGGCGATACTTTATTGTCATACTCATCATAAGAATATGTCACCACAAGGGAATATGCACTGCCATCAAATGAGTATTGTTTGATTGTGGCCATGTTACTTCCGCTATAAGTATAATCGATCTTTGAATTTTCCTCGTAGCTGCCCGTGCCCAGATCATCATAGACCTTTTCAGTTGTCACTTTCCCCCCGGCATCATAAAATAATACGACACTATCCCTAAAAATTACAATTCCCAGGTCAATGACGGTTACTTTGGAGATATATCTGCCCGCATTATACTCGATCGTCGTCACAACGCTGTCTAATCCAGCTTGCTGATATGCGTCATCTTTAATAATAAGCTTTTGGATAATACCTTGCGAATTTCTCTCTACTCTTTCCTGCGTTAAAGAAGTTGCTCCGCCTGTCACATCAATTGTATTCAGCGTCATAAGTTTTCCTGATGAATTGTATCCAAATTCTAACGTAGAGGAATCTGAACCTGATTTGGAAACGATCTTTTGTAAAAGCCCGTCCGTTGTTGCTCCGCCATTACCACCACTATTTACCGAATCAACCTCCTTCTGGCAGGAAAATAATAACAAAGTTGTAGCAGCAACCAATAAGGTAGAGCAGGTCCGCATAGCAGTTGATTTATAGCCTGTAAATTAGGAAATATATTACGATTTGTGGCTATCCACCAAGGCCTTTTCAAATTTGCTTTGTGTAGATATTACACCCTTCGATCAAGACGTGCGGCGATGCGATAGAAACTCTTAGCCGGACCTTAATAAATAGCTCTTTGTAATTTGATTTGAAACCGCTGTATATCAGCATACATTATCACGGCCATTTCGCTACTTATTCCTGCGCCAATTGTTGCAAATGCAAACTTTCTGTTTGATCCTCTTGTATGAACTGAATAGTTATTCTTGTTCAGGATATCAAGACTAATGTTGGGTAATCCCTCAGGGTCAGCATCTGCAAGAGTACTATCCTGGATCGCGATTCCATTCCTATAAACAGCCCCCGCCGCTGGAGATATATTTGCAGAGGTTCTCGTGCCGAGAAAATAACCCGCAAGGCCTGGATTGGGCTCATAATAGGCTTGCAAGGAACCTGAAAGATAAAATCCCTGGGGTATGCCAGAATATATTGCCAACTGAAAAGTTCCATGACTATCTTCTGCCCCGATATCCACACTTGCAGTGTCATATACATCAGTGACACTATAAACACTAATGTGATTAGAGGAAAGTGAAAGAGCAGACGACGGAATTACGTGTGTGTCACCCCAACCCCCGTTAGATTGTACACCAGAGTTATCAAAACTTATGTTGCCGGTCCATGTTATTCTAAAGGCTCCGTCAACATCCCGTGGGTCTTTTAAATTGTATTTACAAGCGTCAGCTGTTCCTCCTACAAGGGGATAAATAGTTGTACATAGATTCCACCACCCATGGTTCCGGGAATCTATGATAAGACTGTCGACAGCTGCTTTTACGCCAGCATCGGAAATTTTCGTAGCATAAATAAATTTACCAAGTGCGCTTGTATCAGTTGGAGTATTATTGTTATCGGGAGAACTAGCTTCTTTCTGACAGGAAAGAAGGAAGAAAGTGACGATTATAAGTACAGTTAAAGTTCTCATTCAGGTGGATTATTTAATGAACAACAAACCTAACGAAAAAATGTAATAAGGACAAGGTTTTCCACTGCTATTTTTACTAGTAAGTGGCTAGTATTATTACTGTTTTCTGCTCAATATATCATATCCCAAGCAGCGTGGCAACAGGATCTTTTCCAATTAATAGCTGCCCGGGATTTTCGAGGAGTTCTTTTACGCGTACCAGGAAACTTACGGACTCACGACCATCAATGATCCGATGATCATAGCTCAGCGCCACATACATCATTGGACGGATCACAATCTGTTTATCAATTACAACAGGTCGTTCTTCTATCTTGTGCATTCCCAAAATAGCAGATTGGGGTATATTGATAATCGGCGTACTCATCAATGAGCCGAACACACCTCCATTTGTTATCGTAAATGTGCCTCCTTGCATTTCTTCAAGTGACAATTTATTCTCCCTGGCCTTTGTTGCAAGTTCAACAACCTTCTTTTCAATATCAGCCATGCTCAAACTCTCTGCGTTGCGGATAATGGGAACAACCAAACCTTTTGGTGCCGATACAGCAATGGAAATATCACAATAGTTATGAGAAATGATGGAGTCACCATCGATATATGAATTCACGGCCGGCCATTCCTGCAGGGCATAACAAACTGCTTTGGTAAAAAAACTCATGAATCCAAGATTCACTCCATGTAGTTCTTTGAACTTTTCCTTATGTTTTGCGCGAATATCCATTATTGGTTGCATGTTCACCTCGTTGAACGTCGTGAGCATCGCTGTCGTGTTCTTCGCTTCCACGAGACGACGGCTTACAGTTTTTCGAAGGTTACTCATCTTATCCGTCTTCTCTTCGCGGCTGAACAATTCAATGCCAGGCCTTTTCCCCGGGTGTGTCAGTGCTTCAAGCACGTCATCTTTCAAAATTTTTCCGCCTACACCTGACGGACTTATTGTTGATGGATTTAGCTTTTTATCGGCAATAATTGCAGAGGCAACGGGTGTTGCCCTCACTTCTTGCTCCATCGCCGTCCCTTTGGACTGGTTGTTGGTTGCCGTTTGTGGAAGTGTTTTTTCTGTTTTTGTTGATTCAATCTTTGCTTCACTTTTCTTCCTCTCAAGTTCTTTACTAACCGTCTCCTGGTCCTTACCTGCCTGTGCCGCAGGTTGGCCTTTTGCCGATTCTTTTTTTAATGTTCCATTGCCTCCGGGCCTGCTGGCTGTCTCGTCAATCTTTGCAAGGACCTGGCCTATATTTAATGTATCCCCTTCATGACCCATTGTTTTCAAAACACCCGCCTGCTCGGCGTTTACTTCAAACGTTGCTTTCTCACTTTCAAGCTCTGCAATCACTTCGTCTCTTTCGACATAGTCTCCATCTTTCTTCAGCCATTTTATCAAAGTGACTTCGTTGATAGACTCCCCTACTGTTGGAACTTTTATTTCGATCATAGAAAATGTTTCCGGTTTGTAGTTATTGTTTTGCGGTTGCCTGGATAATCTTGCTTACGGCTAAGTTACACAGGTTCCAAAAGTTTCAAAGGTTTCAAGAGTCAGCCCAACTTCTGGAACACCTGGAAATATTTGAAACTCCTGGGACAACCATGATCTATTGACAATCCTCAAATAGTAAATGCCGTTTCGATGATCTCGTTTTGCTCTTGCTGATGTACTTTATTATAACCCGACGCCGTTGACGCACTTGGTTGCCTGCTAATGACTCCATAGTTCAAACTCTTCAGGTTCATTTGCAAAAATCCTGCTGCACCCATGTTCAAGGGCTCTTCCTGCACCCAGAACCATGTCGCATTACCATACTTTTTATACAAGGCTTCAAGCTGCTTAAATGGTAAGGGATATATCTGTTCAAGTCTTACGATCGCCGTGTCCTTCTTGTTTTCCTTTTGCTGCCTTTCAACAAGCTCAAAAAAGATCTTGCCACTGCAGAACAAAACTTTCTTCACTTCTGACGCATCGTCGATAAAATTATCATCAATAATCTCTTTAAATCCGCCGCTTAAAAATTCTTCCATTCTTGAATAACTTCCCGGGTGGCGCAAGTTCGCTTTCGGCGAAAAATTAATGAGAGGTTTGCGAAAAGGCCAGTTCAGTTGTCTCCGCAACACATGAAAGAGGTTAGATGCAACGGTCACGTTTGTTACCACCATGTTGAGTTCAGCACACATTTGCAGAAATCTTTCCATACGGGCACTGCTATGCTCGGGCCCCTGCCCTTCATAACCGTGCGGCAACAACATCACCACACCATTCATGCGGTTCCATTTCTGTTCGGCCCCGGCGATAAACTGATCGGTTACCGTTTGTGCTCCGTTTGCGAAATCTCCAAACTGTGCTTCCCATAACACGAGGGCATTCGGATTAGCAAGTGCATATCCATATTCAAATCCCAATACTGCGTATTCGCTTAATAAAGAATTGTAAATTCTAAATCTACCGGTCGCATTCGGTACATGACTAAGTCGGTTATATGTTTTATCGGTATTCTCATCTCTTAATATGGCGTGACGATGTGAGAAAGTTCCCCTTTGCACATCCTGTCCACTCATCCGCACATCTTTTCCGTCAACCAATAAACTCGCGTACGCCATCAGCTCAGCCGTGGCCCAGTCTATTTTCGCTTCTGTTTCAAACAATTTTATTTTATCCTGTAAAATTTTCTCCACTTTTCTCAATGGCTTAAAATCTTCGGGCCATTGCATAATGCTGTTAAAAATATCCCTGAAATTTTCTTCCGCAATGCCGGTTACGGGCGACTGATCAAAATCTTCCGCCGTCGCCTTTCGCAAACTCCTCCACCATTGCTCTGCTTTCTGATAGTTGTAGGGCAAAGGGTGTTGTTTCACTTCATCCAAACGTTCCTGCAGATCAGCCCAGAATTTTTTTTCCATTTCTTTCGCAAGATCCTGTGCATCGGGCTCTCCATTTTCCAGTAAATATTTTACGTAGACCTCGCGCGGGTTTGGGTGTTTCCCAATTACTTCATATAAATGCGGTTGTGTGAACTTCGGATCATCGCCTTCGTTATGAC
>DASYSW010000303.1:0-7013 GCA_036002905.1 Chitinophagaceae bacterium | reverse complement strand
ATTGCGAATGTTGACCGCCGCCTTCAATAAGCTTGTCCCAGAAATAATCCACTTCTTCCTGGGTCTTACAACTTATAAAAAAAGATATTGCTTCGGTAAACTTGAACATTGGGCCGCCATTCAACAGCATAAATTGCTGGCCATCGAGTTCCAGGGTTGCGGTCATAATCGTTCCTTTTGGGCCGGGGCCCGCATCACCGTAATAGCTTGCATTAATAAGTTTGGAGGTTTTGAAAATTGACGTATAAAATTTAATGGCTTCATCCGCATCGTCGTTGAACCATAAGAAAGGAGTTATCTTTTGCATAAAGTTTCATTTATTTCACAAAGATGAAATCAATTCCAAAATATCAGAGGGTGCTGCAACGTCCATTTGAGGGTTAAATGCGACATTAACGGTGGGACGGTTGTTTGTCCAGCTGAGGTTTCAGTTGAACAAAGGCCCAGGCTGTAAATGGAAGCGCTGCTATCAAAAGTAAAAAGTAAAAATTGTGAGCCAGGACGACGACAACGAGGGTTACCAGGACCAGGTAAAGGGGATAAATAAATAATAAGAGTACTACGAGAATGGAATCGTAATGATCATTGTTCACGGTTTTTTTGCGGGTAAAATTTTTTATTGGAATATAGAGTGGTGTATGAACAAGCCACCCGACAACAGCCGGTACAAACAAAAATATTTTCGTAAACGGTGCGGGCTTTTTTTCTAAAATCTTTTTTTGTTTCTGAACATCTGTTTTATTGATCTCGAAAACAAGTTGATGGAGCTGTTCCTTCAACTTTAAATTGAAGGCCAGATTTCTTTTCCCATCGGCTTCCTTCATGTTAAAGTCTTTTTTTGAAATGATGTCTCCAAAATTGATAAATACATTCTTTGAAAATCGCCTGAAGGAACTGTAGTTGATGCCGACCGGTAAGACTTCCAGGGGAATATCTTCCTCCCAACTACTGAACGATAGCCGTGCAGTCCCTTTTCTCAATGGCCGTAAGTGCCACTCATTGATGCACTTCGCTTCGCTGAAAATCAACACAACACCGTTCCTCCTAAAGACGCTTTTGCATTCATCAAAGGTTTCGTAATTGATACCGAGGTTTTCGGCGCCTTCACTTGTTCTGTATACCGGGAACATTTTTAGAGCCTTCAGCATTTTCCTATAAAAGGGTTTTTTAAAAACGTCACCTCTCGCCAGTGAATAAACGGGCTCGTTGAACAGGGCGGCCAAAATAGTTGCGTCCAGGAATGAATTGGGATGATTGCAGGCAAGCAGTAATGGCCCCTTCTTTTTTAAAAATCCAGGTTTGTTTATTGTGACATCTCGGCAAAATATCAACATTGCCAGCCTTACCAGGGACTTGAGAACTTTATAGAGCAATCAATAATTTTGGGTGAATATAATAAAAGCGTGCAAGCCCGGCCTAAATACAATGATGTAAAATTTTTCCTCGTAGCAATTGCTTTTATCAGTGCATTTAATTACTACCTCACCTGGAATCATATAAAACTTAACTGGTTTCTTGTTTGGACTTACGCCATTGACACAGGGCAGGGATGGCTGGCGTGGTGGGCCGTCCGCTCGATTATTATTTATATGGATAAAAAAATGCCTTACGGGGATCACCCTTTGAAAAGGATACTTATTCAGTTCCTGATAACCACGATCACCGGTCTATCAATTATAATCCTTTTGACTGAGCTCGTAAGTCTCATAGCTCGTGGACATACAGCACCCCTCAGTTTTTATCTCTATGACATCTTCATTATCTGCATATGGTTCTTTGTGATCAATGGCATTTATATAGGCATGCATTATTACAGCGAATGGAGAGAGTCCGAACGCAGGCGACAGGAAGAAAAAAAAGTGAGGGCTGCCGGATTTACCGTTAAACTAGGCAAACAAAACCTGCTCGTTCCCTTTAGCGAAATATCCGGTTTTTATACCGAAGCTGGATATACAATACTCCTAAACCACCAGAATAAAAAATTCTTCCCTGATAAGTCACTGGATAATATCGAAAAACAACTTCCGGAGGAGTGGTTTTTTCGGCTGAACCGCCAGTACATTCTTCACCGGCATGCGATAACCGGTTTTAAAAGGAGCAACGATGGCAAAATTGATGTAACTCTAAAAGACCTTGAGAATTTACCCGAAACCGTCCAGGTTAGCAGGACAAAAGCAGTTGCCTTCAAAAAATGGTTTCAAACGGCGTAGAATCATAATTTTTGTCTGCATTTCAAGGCCTTTTTTTGGACGGTCACTTTCTTTTCAACTGCAGAATTGCTACACTTCATCAGAAAACAGCCTTTATTCCTCGTTTTGCCCGTTGGTTCCGACATAGTTTTGATAAAATTTTGGAGGCAATGAAAAAGAATTTTCTTCTCGTCGGGGTTTGTCTGGCAGTCTTCGTTAGGTCGGATGGACAGGACAAAGTGAACAAGTCTTACCGCAATTTCCCGGTTATTATTACCATCCAGTTCCATTCTTTGACGCTTCCGTTCAGAGATTTCAAGTCAAATTTTTCAAATGTTGGGTTTGGAGTGGGCACGGAAGTAAGCTTTAATGGTAAACGAGACTGGGTACAACAGTTTAGTGCCACACTTAACAGGAATCAGACCATTGGCAATGGGGTGTTGTTCAGCACTCAAACGGTATGGCGGCCTACAATCGTCGATCAATTTTACGGTGAGATCAAAGCGGGCGTTGGATACAACTATTGCCTTCGGCCCGTGGAGTCTTATCGGCCGGAAAATGGAAAATGGGTCACGGTTGGTAATAAAGGAAAGGGAATGTTTACGCTTCTCGGAGGAGCTTCAGCGGGGTACGATAATTATTCTTCGTCTGCTTATATTTCGCCATTCGTGAGTTACCAGTTCATGGTGTTAAAGGGTTATAATAAGAGCTTTCCAATTGTGCCTGAAACCGTACTACAAGCAGGTTCACGAGTACATTTTTAAAAAAATAATGATTTAAATGAATTAAAATGAAAAGGAATTTACTCTATATCATAGCATCTCTTTTGTTATTCAGCAGTTGCAACAAATACGTAGCTGACTTTAAAACGGCGCGGTGCTCAAACCCCCAACAAAATTTTAAGTATTCCAAAGCAGCCGAGCTTGAAAGCGCATTGGATGAACTTGTTCAAAAAGGTGTGCCTGGTGTGGTCCTGGCTGTTCAATCCGACGAGGGCTATTGGGCGACAGCTAAAGGGTATGCAAGAATAGAAGACAAAACTCCAATGCAGCTTTGCCACCTGCAGTACCTGCAAAGTATTTCAAAAACGTATTTGGCAATAGCTATTTTAAGATTGCATGAAGAGGGAAAGATCGACCTTGATGAGTCCATAACAAAACATCTGCCGCATCAGTATCATCATTACATAAGCGGTGCCGAAAAAGTTACAGTGCGAATGCTGTTAAATCACACTTCGGGAATTCCCGAATATAATTTTCTGCCGGCCTATGTAAGTTATTTGCTCCAGCATCCTACTCACTATTTTCAGCCGGAAGATTACCTGAAATATCTCGATGGAAAAAAATTAGTTTTTACGCCTGGCAGTAAGCATGTTTATACAAACACAAACTACGTGATATTATCCATGATCGCCGATTCAATTTCTGGTGATCATGCAAAACTGATTGCTGAAGTAATTTTTAAGCCTTTGGGTTTGACAACTACTTTTTACAGAAATGATCCGGGGTATTTGAAATATCCAGAGATCGTGAATTCATACTGGGATCGGTATAGCGATGGCGTAATTGAAAATGCTTCAGTGTTACAGCGAATGAATGTATCAACACTTGTAGGAGATGATGGGATCGTAACAACTCCAGTTGATGCAATAAAGTTTTTGAAAGGGCTAGCCGAAGGCAAACTTCTTTGCGACTCAACTATGAGGCAAATGAAAACCTGGGTCAACGATAGTAAGGGAGAAAAAATATACGGACTAGGTCTCGTTTATCGGATGATCAACGGGTTTGAAGCTTATGGACATTCAGGTGGAGGTATTGGCGCCGGTTGTGAGTTGTATTATTTCCCTGAAAAACATCTTTACTATTTTGTAGCCCTTAACCTGGGAACGGTAACTGATAGTCCGCTCCACTCGGAACTATTACGAATAAGAGATAAATTATATGATATAATGCTCAAATAAGCCAGAGATTGAATGGCTGGCCGAACAGAATTCCTGGACGTACAAGAGTGCCCCAAAGGGGTCACTTTGTGACGGCGCAACCCAAGCCTAATCATGGCTTTAGAGCAGCCACCCAATTAAAAAACTCCCGGTTCAGAACTCAGAACTCCGAACTAAATCACCTATCTTTGCTGCCCCGAATTAAAACCCTCGGGATTCTACCATGTTTCAAAACTTTTTTATTAAACAATTAAACGCTGATGAACAGGAGTCTGCAGCTGCTGAAACAGCAGAAGCAACTACAGCGACAACAACTGCACCTGTGGAGAGCCCGGCTGAAACGGCTCATGACGATTTTGACTGGAGCATTGACAAACGCAATGTGACTGTTTACAATGACGAAGAGAAGCAAAAGTATGACAAGGTGTATGAAAATACTTTTGTAACCATCACTGATGGAACGCTGATCAAAGGAATTGTGGTAGGTATCACAAAAACTGACGTTGTATTAAACATCGGTTTTAAAAGTGATGGCTTAGTTTCTCTGAACGAATTTCGCGACACACCAGGTTTGAAGATCGGTGACGAAGTGGAAGTAATGGTGGTTGAAAAAGAAGACCGTGAAGGTCATTTGAATTTAAGCCGTCGTCAGGCACGTATTACGCGCGCATGGGAAAAGATCGTTGAAGTGAATAAAACTGGTGAAGTGATCACTGGAACGGTGACTTCTAAAACAAAGGGTGGATTGATCGTGGATGTATTTGGAATGGAAACGTTCTTACCGGGTTCGCAAATTGATGTGAAGCCCGTAACAGATTATGATCAGTTCGTGGGTAAGACAATGGAATTTAAAGTTGTTAAGATCAATGAAGCTATTAAGAATGCTGTTGTATCCCATAAGGCACTCATCGAAAGTGATATTGAAGCGCAGCGTGCACAGATCATGAGCAAGCTTGAAAAAGGCCAGGTGTTGGAAGGAACTGTGAAGAATATCACAGACTTTGGCGCATTCATGGACCTTGGCGGCCTGGATGGTTTGTTATACATCACAGATATTTCATGGGGCCGTATCTCACACCCGGGTGAAGTGCTAAAGCTTGATCAGAAGATCAACGTAGTGGTACTTGATTTTGATGATGAGAAGAAACGAATCAGCCTTGGCCTGAAACAATTGACCCCGCATCCATGGGATGTGCTTCCTGAAAATATCAAAGAAGGTGAAATTGTAAAAGGCAAAGTAGTAAACATTGAAGATTATGGGGCTTTCCTTGAAATTCTTCCCGGCGTGGAAGGTCTTGTTCATGTAAGTGAAATTACATGGTCCAATTCACCGATCAATGCAAAGGAATTTTTCAAATTGGGCGATGAATACGAGGCAAAGATCGTAACGCTGGATAAAGACAATCGCAAGATGAGTTTATCGATTAAGCAACTCAGCGAAGATCCCTGGAGCACCATTGAAACCAAATTCCCCGAAGGCAGCAAACATACAGGCCTGGTGAAGAATATCACTCCTTATGGCGTGTTCGTTGAACTGGCACCTGGCATTGGCGGTATGATACACATTAGTGACCTCAGCTGGTTGAAGCGTTTCAATCATCCTTCCGAATACACAAAGGTTGGTGAAAACATCGAGGTCGTTATTCTTGGCATCGACAAGGACAACCGCAAGCTGCAGTTGGGACATAAACAACTTGAAGAAGATCCATGGAATACTTTACAGGATACATTTGCGATCGGCTCTATTCATGAAGGAACCGTTATTCGCAGAGATGATAAAGGCGCTATTGTTCAGCTCCCTTATGGCCTGGAAGGGTTTGCTCCCGCACGTCATTTACTAAAGGAAGACGGGAAAGCCATCGGCGCAGATGAAGTGGCCCAGTTCATGGTGATCGAGTTTGACAGGAATGAAAAGAGAATCGTTCTGTCTCACACACGGATTTGGGAACAAAGCAAATTAGAAGAAAGAGAAGCGGCTAAGAAAGAAGCAAGAGTCGAATCAGAAAAAACAAAGAAAGCGGTGAAGAATATTCAGAGTAAAGTCGAGAAGGCAACATTAGGTGACCTGGGCGCATTAGCTGAGATCAAAGCAAAATTGAAAGAGGAAGAAAAAACTGATGATAATAAGAAAGCAGAATAATTTCTTAATTAATTATGCTAAGCGTCCCGACATGTCGGGACGCTTTTTTTTGTCCAACTCTACAATTTCCACAACCACAGAGATTATAACTGAAAACAACAATAACAGACGTGCTTCATATTTAGCCCGAAACTATTTTGATTATGCAAAAGGCAATGAATGCAAGTACATCTACCGCAAAAAGAGCTGCCACCACGATTTGAAAACCCAGGGGTCTGTCCCTGGTAGCTAAATTATTTTGGAAGATTGTCTCGGCCTTGTTTCTCAAATTAAAAAGCAAATGTCTCATGAAAGAGGTATGGACAGTTTTTCTCTCAATTTTAAGGCCAGTTAATCAACCGCTAATGCATTACAGAAATAAAATGCAAAAATTTGTGGCATTTGGCAATCTTTGTTTACGAATCGTAATTTTATCCGTTGATCTTGTTCCGGATCGTGCCCGAGGGTTTACTTGCCTTAGCGTTAGTTACTTTGAGCATAATTTTTGCTTAAAAAAATAAATTCATTACTCCTGCCTGTAAAACTAACTGGACATAGCGCTGTATATTTTTAGCCCTTAACATGCTTAAGATTCTTATTATTGACGACGATGTGGATTTGTTATTCCTTGGGAGCTCGCTTTTGAAGCAGAGAGGATTTGAGGTTTTTTCACTCTCCAGGGCCGATGAATCCCTTGACACTGTAAAATCATTTAAACCCCATTTAATTCTCCTGGATGTGAAACTAGGTAACCTCGATGGTCGGG